>JANOWX010000345.1:0-21088 GCA_031418175.1 Acidobacteriota bacterium
AGTGTTGTTGAACAGTCCGGCCATGCCTGGTGTGACGTTGACGCGGAACGTGCAAGTCGCCGGCGAGACCGCCAGCGTCCCGCTCGTAAAGCTGATCGTGCTGGGCGCGGTGGTCGTGACGTTGCCGCCGCACGCCGCCGTCGGCCCGCTGGTCGCCACCGTCAACCCGCTGACCAGCGTGTCGGTGAACTGAATGCCGCTGAGCGCCACGGTCGTGTTGTTATTCGCAATGGTGAAGCCGAGCGACGACGTTTGCCCCACCACGACCGTGGGCGGCGTGAAGGCTTTGCTCAAGGTAGGCGCGCTGACCACCGTCAGCGTCGCCGTGTTGCTGGTTGCTCCCGTGCCGCCTTCGGTGGAAGAAACCGCGCCGGTCGTGTTGGGCTTCAAGCCCGCCGTCGTGGCTTTGATCTGCACCGTGATTGAACAAGTGCCGCCGCCGCCGGAGAGGCTGCCGCCAACGTAATTGAAACTGGTCGCCGCGCCCGCCAGGGCCGGACTGAAAGACCCGCCGCAGGTGTTGGTCGAAATCACCGGATTGTCCACTTCAATGCCCGCCGGGAAGGTGTCGCTGAAGCTGACGTTGCTGGCCGACCCCGGATTGTTGTTGGTGAGATTAAACGTCATGACCGACGTCTCGCCGACCTTGATCTGCGTGGGCGCAAAGCTCTTCACCAGCGTCAGCGGAGTGATGACCGTATGCGGTTCGGTGTCGGCGCTGCCGTTGAAATTCGTGTCGCCGGCATAGGTCGCCGTCAGCGTGCGCATGCCCGTGCCGGTCAAGGTGATGTTGCAGGTGCCCGACGCGACCGTCCCGGTGCAGGTTTCAGCGCCGCCGCTGACTGTGATGACTACGTTACCGGTCGGAGTGCCCGCGTCCGGCGCAACGGGCACGACGGTGAAATTGACCGTCACGCTCGCGCCGGGTGATGACGGATCGGGATTGTCCGAAGTGATGGTCGTCGTGGTGTCGGCCTTGTTGACCTGATGGCCTGCGGTCGTGTTGCTGCCGTTGAAATTGGCATCGCCGCTGTAGGTCAGGGTCAGCGTCTTCGCGCCTGCCGACGTGCTGGTAATCATGCAACTGGTCGCGGGCAGTGTCGCTATGCACATGCCGCCCGTGCCGTCGGTGACGGTCACTGTGCCGGTCGGCGTGCCGGCGCCGGGCGCGGTAACGCTCAGCACGAAGCCGACCGTGTAGGGCTGCCCCGTGACCGATGGATCAGGCGAATCCGTGACGCTGCCCAGCGTCGTGCTTGCGGCGTTAATCGTCAGGCTCGCCGCTAATACGCCGCTGTCAACCGTGGCGTTTGCCGAACCTGCTCCGGCAGATGTGCCGGTAAATGTGGCGGTTGCCGTGCCGCTTGTTTGAATCGTGGCTTGGGCGGCGGAAAGCGTGCCGCGCACGGCATTGTTGAAGGTGATCGGCACACCTACCAAAGCATCGAGATTACTTGCCGCAATCGCTTGATTATTCGAATTGGTCAGGAAACTCGCCGTCAACGTCGAACCCTGCCCGACGACAATCGTGCTTGGACTGGCGGTATGCGTAAAACGCAGCCACGGGTTGAAATCAACCGTTCCCGTGCCGACAACACCCGCCGTGTCGCACGGCGCGGCACTCGGTCCGGTGTTGCAGCCCCACCAGTTGTTTTCGACATTCGCCGTTCCGGCATCTACCGCTAAACCTGTAAATCCTCCGCCCGTATTGCCGGCGATGCGCGAAAAACTCATGTTGAGAACATTCGCCGTCGTCGCACTGGCGAGATAAATCGCGCCGCCCGTCGTCGTCGCATTATTGCCGGTGAACGTAGCTTCGGTGATGTTGGTCGTGCCGTTGGTATGATTGATCCAAATTCCGCCGCCGAATCAGCCTGACGAGTTATTGCTGATGGTCGTCGGCGAGTTGAAGTCTATCGGCTGAGTTGAAAGCATCCCGCCGCCGTCGCCCGGCGCCGTATTGCCGGAAATGGTCGAGCCGGTTATAAACGATTTGCCCGCCGATGCACTCGCCAGACTAAAGGCGTAAATTCCGCCGCCCTCTCCAAGATTACTTGATTCAACTACGTTATTGTTTGAGATGACCGTATTTGTCAGCCGGAAAGTTGTTGCAAATCCGATAAATAGCCCGCCGCCGAGAGGCGGAGCAGCACCCGCGCGGTCGGGATCATTGTTGGAAATCGTCGAGCCGGTTAGTGAAATAAACGAACTTCCCGCTGCCGTGGTTGCGGCAATCCCGCCGCCATCGCCGTCCGTTGTACTGTTATCAGTAACTACCAAATTTGAAATCGTCAGCGTTCCTGTTCCCGAACCTTCCCAGTCAAAACCACCGCCGAATCCAATACCCGAAGCGAACGTACTCTGATTGCGTCCGAACCGAACCGTAAATCCCGTCAGGCTTGTAGCAAAGGGAGACGTGAATTGAGGATTTATCGATAACACCTTGTCAATACCGTTAGCGGTGGTTGTGCCCGCTTGGATAATGGTGTTAGCGGAGCCATTTCCTATGATGGTTAACGCTTCCCGAATGTCTAGATCGCCGGTGGCGGCAAGATCTTCATTTATACCGGCAATCGTTAAGGTGAACGTACCCGACGGAACGGTAATCATATCCGCGCCCGCCGCCGCATTTGCCGCGACAATCGCTTCGCGTAGAGAGCAATCGGCATTACAAGCACCGTCGTTGGTGTCGGCGGTTTTGGTGACGGTAAAGGTCGCGGCCGGCGCAAACATCACGGGAGTCGGTGTTAGTTTTCCACGCTCCAGGACGACGAATCCTTGTTGCCCCATCACGTTCAGGCGCATCGGCAAAACCGCTACCGGAGACGCGGCGAAACCTACCTTTTGAAATTTCGTTTCGCCCGTGAACGAAGTTTTGTTTTTATCGCGGTTCGGTTCTTTGAAAAGAATCCGGACGCCGTTGTTTTGGGAATCCGTGACCAGCAGATCCTCGGTTTCATTGCCCGTGAGATAGGCTTTTTGCAAGAACCGCGTTGAGTTTCCTTGAGCCGAGTTGCCTTTGAATGAATCAACGCCGAGTTGATGCTCTTCGGCAACCGACCAGGCATCTGACAGAGCATGAGTTTTCGTTTTAGACGTCAGTGAGTTGCTGCCGCGTCCGCGTCCGCCGTTTTGTTTCCAGTTCGCAAGAACTTCTTCGGTCGTGAACGGTCGCGTGTCGAGCGCGCCGTTTTGCAGATAAACGACCGCGCCGTTTTCCGCCAACACCGCAAGTTCGGTTTTCCCCTGCCGGTCGCGGATAAATTCGCCAAGCGCAAAATCCTGCGCGCGAAACGGCAAAGCAATCGTTGCCGGCTTGACGAAGGACTTGCCGATATTTGAAATCCGCGAAATCACGCCGTCCGCCAACAAATACAAATCTTTTTCCGTCGTCGCGCCGTCGGGCGCTGCAAGGGCGAGCGAACGGACTTCTTTGGCAAGCGAGATGCGCTGCGGTTTGGCGAACAAAAGATCATTGCTTCCGTCAAACAAAACAACTGCAAAACTATCGTTGGCGCGCGTGGCGACCACCAGGCCCGAAAATCCTTTTGTGTCATTGATCGTGCCGGTAGCCAGCGCCGTCACTTCGCCGCCCACTGGAATTTCTCGCGGCGTTTCAAAACCGCCTGCGCCGTCCGACCGAAACACATAAAGCGTATCGCTTTGGCGTGAGGCGACTACCAAATCAAGCGGCGAATCTTTGCTGAACCTTCCCGTGACAACAAAGTCAGGCGCCACCGGCACGCGCAAAACAGCCGCCTTCGGTTCAAACGAAACGGGAAACTCGCCGCGCCGGATGCCCGCTAAAACCTGTTCGTCGGCGGGCGCAAAGGCTTCTTTGTTTGCCTGGTGCAACGTCAACACGCCGCCGCCGCCCGCGTCCCCGTAAGCGCTGATCAGATCGGCGTAACCGTCGAAGTTAAAATCCGCCGCCGCCAATGCCAACGGGCGCAGCGCCTCGGACGGAGCACTAGCTTTCAAGCTACTCGCGGTCAGGTCAGGCATTGCGAGTTCGTGCCCGGCTTGCAAATTCAACCACGGGCTTTTGCCCGTGGTTCTTGGATTGGCGGCAGGGTTGGCTAGCGAATTGGCTGTGGCGGGATGGACGGTGTTGCCCGTTCCCCGCGAGAACTCCGGGCGCGGATTGTGCGCCTGTGACGACCTGGAATGCGCGCTGTTGAACGCGCGTCCGCCAACGATGGAGATCGCTGCGATAGCGAACAGAAGCGCGGACAGGATGAACAGGCGGCGAGTGGGTTGAGAACGCATAACGATTTCTCCTCAAGCTGATTTAACAGGTAGCAAACAAAAGTTTCTGATGAGACGAGCGAACTTCAAAAGTGCCTGTCTTTAGCCCAAAGTTCCGGCTTGATCTATTGCGTCAGGTAATAGACGCCACCAGCTCCCCTGCCGTTCGGGTGATTGATATCTTCCTGGCAGCCTCAGCCGATTGATGGCAAGTGTTGTGAATGAGAGAAGCTCTCCGGAATTGCGCGCTCTTTGTGAGGGAGCTTCGCCGACGCGAGCGAAGAGTAGAAGAATGCCGCGCGGCTGTCAAAACTTATTGGGTTTGGAAAGCTCCAGGCTCAGCCATTCAATTTGGCTTGTTTCGTCGGTGGTAGATGAATGAGGGGAGATCGGCTCACGTAAAGACGCGGAGACGCAACGCGACAGAAACTGAGAGCAGACTGATTTGCCAATCACTCTTTTTCTTTTTCTTGGCGGCTTGGCGGCTTGGCGCGAGATGCAGTCTCCCCCAACTGAGCCACTACCGTTTCGTCTTCCCCTTCAGACCGGCTACCCCTTGATGTCATTGAAGTGCAGGATGGTGTTGAAGAGCATCCCGAATTCGCCGTGATTCTGCCAGCGGTAACAGGGATTAGTGGCAAATAAAATCACGCGGCCTTTACCAGTTGGCACGTCCACGATAGCTGGGCGGTTGCGCTGAATGGACAACACGCCGAATTTACGCGGAAGCATGACACTGTCACCACGCTGCAGAAAAATTGCCTGCCCTGAATTTTTCCCGAATCTGCCAGCATCCCCCAGCGGACGCTACCCATTTACCCGCGTTGCCGGGCGCAATTGCAACGTAACCATTCGCCAACTTAAAATTGAGTGGCGCCCGTGATCCGCATTTTTTTGCTACTCTACGTATATGCCCGCGACAATCTGCAGCGTAAAAAAGCCGCCTTCCGCGACAGCAGCCGCTGCGCCGAACCAGTCGGCAAGTTGCCGGTCAGTCGTGCCCTGATTGGTTGGTTAATTGTTGAACTCGTCCAAGTGTTTTTTTCGCACGCTAGAATCGCCGATGCGTAAAAGTTGCTAGAAGCCAATGTGGCGTGCCAGTGAGTAATTTGCTGTTGATGATTTATCCTCAACCAACAGCAAACGGAGTATAGAGATTTCTTGCGTTACTGCCTAGTTGGAAGACGTTCAGCACAATAATCGCTTCAGGAACTATCCCGCCGCCGTTATTATGCCGCGCTCGCTACCTCAGTTTCGCTGAGACAACCGACCAGCAAGCCGTCGCCGTCCAGCACTGCCAGTTGGCCGTGTGGATTGGCTTTGAGTTTATGGGCCGCGTGCGCGAGCGAGGCGCGCACCGTGACGAAATGCGTTTCGTCCACCGGCTCCATCACGTCGCGGATGAAGCGGCCTTCCCATTCGGCTGCGGGCACGGCGCGCAAACGTGCGAGCGCGAGTATGCCGTGCAAGCGTCCCGCGCGCGCGACGGGGAAAATCGTCTGGCGGTGTTCGGGCAGCACTTGGTCAATGAATTCGCTGACTTTCAATTCGGGCGCGACGCTGACGACCGGCGTGCGCATCACCGCGCCGACCGTGCCCGCGACGTTCCAGTGGGCGGATTCCAGGGCGTGCAGCCGTTTTAATTCGTCCTCGTGCGCGCGTTCTTCGACGCGGAAGCGGTAATCCTGCTCGGCCGCATTCCGCAAAAAGACGCCGACGACCAATAACCACGCGGCCGCCAGCGCATCGCGCCAAAACGTGCCGCGCAACAGCCCTGCTCCGAGCAAAAACAGGCCGTATGCGAGCAGCAGATAAGCGATGACGACGCCGCAACGTTTGGCCGTGCGCGTGGCCGACAGCACGTCTTTGCGCCGGTGCCACAACCAGGCCCGCAAGGCGCGCCCGCCATCCAGCGGCAAGCCCGGCAGCAGATTGAACAGCGCCAGCGTCAGATTGGCCGCCGCCAGATACTTGAACGAACTGGCCGCCGCCTCAGCCGCCGGGTCGTTGTGCGCGCCCAGCAGTTGCACAGCGAACAGGCAAAGCCAGAACAACACGGCGAGCAGAAACGAACTGGCGGGCCCGGCGAGGGCGACGCGCAATTCGGCCAGCGCCGTGCGCGGTTCGCCCACCAGCCGCGCCCAGCCGCCGAAAATGTGCAGTTGAATGTCGTAAATCTCGATGCCTTCGCGCCGGGCGATCAGCGCGTGCGCCAATTCATGCAGCAGGATCGAAATGAAAAAGAGCGCCGTCACCACTGTGCCGATGGCGAAGTAAGCCCATTGCGGCAGCCACGCGCTCATTCCCCGCGCCAGCCAGAATTCAGCCACCAGCCAGACGTGCAACAACGCCAGCGGCAGCCAACTGTAATCGATGATCAGCGGAATGCCGAACAACCGTGCGAGTTGGAATTGCGGTAGACGCATAGCGAGAGACTTAGTAGCGCTACAGAAAAGTTTGTGCGTGTGTCCGCTGCTGCGCGGCTCTGCCGCCTGCTGCGCGGCTCTGCCGCCTGCTGCGCGGCTCTGCCGCCTGCTGCGCGGCTCTGCCGCCTGCTGCGCGGCTCTGCCGCCTGCTGCGCGGCTCTGCCGCCTGATGTGCGGAAGGTCTGTGACCTTCCGCAGGCGCTTCCTTACTCTTCCTGGGCTACGCCCTGAATGCGGGGGCACAGCCCCAGAAAAAAGGGCGGGCGTTGCCGGAAGGTCACAGACCTTCCGCACATCAGGCGGCGGAGCCGCAAAACCTTTCTTCCAAATACACACAAATTCCAGTAGCGCCACTCAACTGACGAAATCTTTGATGGCCTGCATCAACTGCGGCAACTGATCGTCAAAGAAATGGCCCGCGCCCGCAATCGTCACCAATTGCTGCGGGCTGCTGGCCGGCAATTGCGCCAACAGTTCAACCAACGGCGCGAGCGGCGCGATCTCGTCGCGTTCGCCGTGAATGAACAGCTTCGGCTTGGCGCAGTTGGTCAGCAATTCCAGGTCGTGCAAACGCGCGGGCGCGCCAATCGCAATCAGCCTGTGGACGCGCGCATCGGCGCAACCCAAACGCATCCCGACCGCCGAACCGAATGAGAACCCGGCGATGATGACTGCGCGCGCGTGCGGCTGTTGCGTCAGCAAATAATCCAGTGCCGTGCGCGCATCGTCGGTTTCGCCGCGCCCTTCGTCATACACGCCCGTGCTGAAGCCCACGCCGCGAAAGTTGAAACGCAACGGTTCGATGCCCGCTTCTTGCAAGGCCCTGGCCGTGCGCGCTACGACCTTGTTGTGCAGCGTGCCGCCGAATTGCGGATGTGGATGCAAGACCAGCGCGACGCGCGCGGCTTGCAGGTTGACAGGGCGGTACAAGGCTTCCAATTCGCCTTGCGGCGCGGGAATCAGCAGATTGCCTTTGGGATAAGGGTAAGCGGCCATAAGAAAGCAAAAGTCAAAAGGCGAAAATCAAAAGTCAAAAATGTGATAGTTCGATGGTTTGAACTGCGAATAGAGGCTCTCAACGCCAAGGGGCCAAGAGCGCCAAGTGGCTGCCGTTTACAGACAACGTTGCTTGTAACGGTTCTTGTCTTGGCGCGCTTGGAGTCTTGGCGTTGAAAAATAGTCAACCATCAAAAGCAAAAGTGGTCAGGGGCGCAACAGCACTTTCAGCACACCGGGGCGTTGGGCTTCTTGCAAAGCCGCGAGGCCGTCGGTCAGGGCGAATTCGCGGGCGATCAGCGGCTCGACATTGACGAGCTTGTCCGCCAGCAAGGCGAGCGCCGGTGCAAAACGTCCGCAACGCGAGCCGAGCAGTTTGATCTCGTTGACGACCAGCCGTGCGGTGTCGAGCGTGACGGCGCCGTGAAAAGTGGATTTCAAAACGATAGTGCCGCGCGGACGCACCAACTCGAGCGCCAGTGCCAAACCATTCGCCGAACCGCTGGCTTCGACGACAAGCTCGAAGCGCGGTTCGGCCTTGAATTCAGCCAGCGTCATCGTATGGATGCCAGCTTGCGCCGCAAGTTCCAACTTGCCGGCGTGTTTGCCGATTAAAGTCAATTCGCAGCCGGTCGTCGCCAGCACACGCGCAATCAATTGGCCCAGTTTGCCGTCACCGATGACGGCAGCGCGCCGGGTGGAATCAAGCGGCGCCTGTTCGAGAATCGCGCAGGCGGCGGCCAGTGGTTCGGTGAATACTGCCGCGCGGTCGGGGATGCCGTCCGGCACGCGCAACAGGTTTTGCGGCGGCAAGCTCAAGTATTCGGCAAACGCGCCGTCGCGTCCGCGTATGCCCAGCACCGTGCGGCGCTCGCAATGCCGCGCGTCGTGTGCAAGGCAGCCGGCACACGCGCCGCAACCCGCATTGATTTCGCCGACGACGCGCCAGCCGATTTGCGCCGGGTCGGGTGAGGCTTCGACCACACCAACGAACTCGTGACCGAGCGTGCCGCTGAAATTGGCGTAGCCGCGCACGATCTCGACATCGGTGTTGCAGATGCCCGCCAGCGTCACGCGCACCAAGGCTTCGCCGCGCGCTGGCGGCGGAGCCACGTCGGCGAGCTTCACTGCGTTTTGTTCGAATCGTAATGCTTTCATCGGCAGCCGCCCTGTTAAGGCAGTCTTTTTGATAAGGCAATCTTTTTGATAAGGCAAACGGGCAGGCTTTGCAAGCGGTTGGATTTTGCTTGGGGTGTATGCGATGCTGCGCGCCGCAAATCCGCATTTCGTGTCTTCCACCTGCTTCTCTTTCAAGAAAGGTAACCAATGCCCGCCGTCCAATCAGGCGCTAACGTCAAAGTCCATTACACCGGCACGCTCACCGGCGGCCAACTGTTCGACACCTCAGACGGCGGCGAGCCGCTGGCCTTTACGGTCGGTGCGGGGCAAGTCATCCCCGGCTTCGATCAGGCGTTGCTGGGCATGCAAACCGGCGAGACCAAAAACATCGTCATCCCGCCCGGCGAAGCTTATGGCGAACGCGAAGCAGGGCTGGTGCAACAACTGCGCCGCGATCAATTCCGCCTGGGCGATTTCGAGCCGGAAGTCGGCCTGGCCATCGAGATGCGCACACCCGAAGGCCACGGCATCCCGATGGTGATTGTCGAATTGACGGACGCGACCGTGACGCTGGACGCCAACCATCCGCTGGCGGGCGAGACGCTGCATTTCGCCCTGACGCTGGTCGAGATTACGGCCTGACCTTCGCCGCCATGCCGCACCAGCCGCGCCAGCGCTGAGAACTGACGCCCGCCCCATGGTTTATTTGTGCAGACACGGGACACCCCGCACATGCGGGGACGCTGATCGGTTGATGTACCCCAAAACTAAATCAGAACACGCAACATTGGTACGGAACCGGGAGCGACCCGGTGTTGCCTGAACTCGCACTTTACGAGTTCACCCGGTTCCGTACCGGCGCACTGTCCCAATGTTGTGTGGTTCGATTTAGACCAGCACTTATGGTGTAAAAAGGAAGGCTGCACGGCTTTTTTATAACCAGCAAGGATGCGGGCGCTCCCGGGTTGCGCCGGGTTGCGCTCCCGCTGGCTACTTTACGTGTCGTTTGTGGTAAGCTACGCCCCGCTAAACACTGACAGAAAAAGGGGTATCACAAGATGATTGACGCTCTCGCTTGGCAAGACCTGCGCGTGCAGCACGAAGAGTTACGTTCCCGCGTCGCCGAACTGCGGAGGTTTCTTTGACGTAGAGGCGAAGCGGGCCGAATTATTGAAGCTCGAAGCGCTGGTCTCCGCGCCCGCGTTTTGGAACGATCAGGCTGTGGCGCAGCAGACGTTGCAACAGCGTTCGCGCTTGGAAAAGGCGCTCAAGACGGCGGATGAACAGCAGCGTTTGGTGGACGACGTCGAGGTGCTGTTTGAATTTGCGGCGGAAGATGATTCCTCTGCCGCCGAGTTGCGCGCTTCGATGCAGCGGCTGGCGGCGGTGGTCGAAGCGAGCGAGACACAGATGTTGTTGGGCGGCGAGAATGACGGGCGCAATGCCATCGTCGCGATCAATGCCGGCGCGGGCGGCACCGATGCGCAGGATTGGGCCGAGATGCTGTTGCGCATGTATTTGCGTTGGGCCGAACGCAAGGGCTTTGTGCGCGAGGTGCTCGACATTCAAAAGGGCGAAGAGGCCGGGATCAAATCGGCTACGTTTCGCGTCGAGGGTGATTACGCGTATGGCTTGCTGGCGGGCGAGGGCGGCGTGCACAGGCTGGTGCGCCAGTCGCCCTTCAATTCCGGACAGAGCCGCGAGACCAGTTTCGCTTCGGTCTTTGTTACGCCGGAAATTGACGACACTGTCGAGATTGAAGTGTTGGATAAAGACCTGCGCGTTGACACGTACCGTTCGACGGGCGCGGGCGGGCAGCACATCAACACGACCGATTCGGCGGTGCGCATCACGCACATACCGACGAACATCGTGGTGACTTGCCAGAACCAGCGTTCGCAACATCAGAACCGCGAGGTGGCGATGAAGGTGTTGAAATCGCGCCTCTACGAAATCGAATTGCAAAAGCGGCGCGCCGAAACCGACAAGCTGGCCGAAGCCAAGCGCGACATTTCGTTTGGCTCGCAGATTCGCAACTACGTGTTGCATCCCTACCGGCTGGTCAAGGATGTGCGCACGAAATTCGAGTCGAGCAATGTGGACGCGGTGCTGGATGGCGACCTGGACGATTTCATCAAAGATTACTTGCTGTCCAAACGCACGCTGGCGGCCTAGCTCCGGGACAGCCATCATCGAACAGAGATTTTTGACAGGATTTTTGCAGGATGAACAAGATTGGCTAAGAGCAAGGATTGGTTTGCCATTCTCCATCCAGTAAATCCTGCAGCAATCTTGTTCATCCTGTCCCAATGTTCTGTGGTTTGATTTCGCTGTTGCCCTTCTTAACAAGAATTACGAGAGTTTGGAGAGTTGCCTGGTGTGGATTGAAACCTGGGTGGTTGAGCAGAGGAGCGCTGGATTAAATCTGAACTCCCCCACAAACTTTCACAACTTTCCGAAACGCTATGCCTATCCGAGAAACCGAAACGATCAACGACAAGCCCCGCAGCCGTGTGCCGCAAGTCAAAGGCGGCGGGCGCAAGACTGCCGCTGAACGCGGCCCGCGCGTGGGCACTGCCAGCCGCCACACCAAGTCGCACCGCAGCAGCCGTGCGACGCGCTCAGAACCGGCCTTCTCGCTGGCCAGTTGGACGGCCAACACCGACTGGGCTGAATTGATAAAAGATTTGGCCGGGCTGGTGTTGCTGGTCTTTGGCGTAGTCTTGATGTTTTCGCTGGTCAGCTATGACAAAGCCGATCCTTCGATCAACAGCGTGGGGCCGAGCGTGCAGGTCAGGAACTGGATCGGGCCGGTCGGCGCGAGCATGGCCTCGCAATTTCTCAAAGCCTTCGGCTGGTTCGCCTGGTGTTTTCCGTTGGCGATCTTGGGCGCGGGCTGGTGGCTGTTGCGTCCGCGCCAGTTGCCTATGCCCGGCGTGAAGCTGTTGGGCTGGCTGCTGGTGCTGGTGGCGTTGGTCGGATTGCTGGCGCTGTCAGATTTGGGCAGCCCGCAAAATGGCGACTTCCATCGCAGCGGCTGGATTGGGCAATTGCTGGTGCGCGATGGCTTGGTGGGTTCGCTGAATCAAATCGGCACGTTCATTTTTCTGGCGGCGTTGTTGCTGGCCGGCATTCTGATCTCGACGCCGTTTTCGCTGAGTTGGCTGCCGAAGCTGGTGGATGATATGTCGCCGGGCGGCGCAAGTTGGAGCGCTGCGCTGTTGGGCACATTCCGCCGCCGGTCTGACCTGGAGCAAGACGAGGATGTTGCTGGCTTGCCGCAACGGCGGCGCGCAGTCCGTCCTATGCTAAAGGATTCAGCCGCGGCACGCGCGCTGGCGGGCGTGAAAGACAAGGTACAGCCGGTCATTGCCGGTAGTGAAAAACGCAAACCCGAAACGCCCGCGCCTATTGCCGAACCGACCGACCCGGAGAAGGACGACTGGTTCGCGTTTGAAGAGGATGAAACGAGTGGCGCCAAGGCGCTCGTGGTCAATCGCGCCACGCGGCCTGCTGTGTTAGACGAGGCGCAAAAACGCGGGCGTGTGGCGGGCAAAGAAGCTGAGCCTGAAATCGAGCCGGTCAATGGCAATGGCACGAAACGCATCCCCACTTCGCTGCGCGGCGATCAGCGTCCGCTGCCGTTGAAGAAACGGCCCGAGAGTGAGCGCGCGCCTTGGGATGACGACACGGACGAGGAGTTCGAGCAGGGTGCTGGCGCGCCGCTGCCGCCGCTGCCGCCGCCCCGCCGCACGGTGGCCGAGATGCTCTCTTCGGCCACGGTCAAACGCATTGAGACGACCGAATTTGAAAAGGCGCCCGAATCGAAATTAAAACAGGTCGTCAAGGGCGTGGCGCGGCTGCTGGCCAATTTCAAACTGCCCGATTCGGACATGCTCTCGCCCGCCGCCGCGCGCCCCGAAGTGGCGGATGCCGAACTGATGGATCGCGCGCGCCAATTGGCCGAAAAGTGCGCCGAGTTCAACGTCTCTGGCAAAGTCACGCGCATCAGCCCCGGCCCGGTCGTCACGACCTTTGAATTCAAGCCTGATCCGGGCGTGAAATACAGCCGTGTCACGGGTCTGGTGGATGATCTTTGTTTGGGACTGAAAGCCGAGTCTGTGCGCATTGACCGCATCCCGGGCAAATCCACCGTCGGTATCGAAGTGCCCAACACGACACGCGAAACGATCCGCTTGCGCGAGGTGATCGAATCCAAAGAATTCCGCGATTCGCCGTCGAAGCTAACGCTGGCGCTGGGCAAGACGATTTACGGCTCGAATTATGTGGCCGACCTGAAGAAGATGCCGCACTTGCTGATTGCGGGCGCGACGGGCGCGGGCAAATCCGTCGCGTTGAATTCGGTGCTGGTCTCCATGCTTTACAAAGCCTCGCCCGACGAAGTGAAGTTTATCCTGGTTGACCCCAAACGGCTGGAATTGGGCCTCTACGCCGACTTGCCGCATTTGCTGACGCCGATTGTGACCGACCCGAAGCGCGCCAGTTATTCGCTGAAATGGGCCGTGTCTGAGATGGAGAACCGCTACAAGCACCTGGCCGCGTTCGGCGTGCGCAACATTGACCAATACAACACCGATGTCTGCGCTGGTTACGATCCCAAACGCGACGCCGACAACAATGACAAGCCGAAGCCGCTGCCCTACATCGTCATCATCATTGACGAATTGGCCGACCTGATGATGGTCTCGGCCCGCGATGTCGAAGAGAGCATTACGCGGCTGGCCCAGATGGCGCGCGCCGTCGGCATCCACCTGATCCTGGCCACGCAGCGCCCTTCGGTAGACGTGATCACCGGGCTGATCAAGGCCAATTTCCCCTCGCGCATCTCGTTCCGCGTCTCGTCCAAAGTGGATTCGCGCACGATCATTGACACCAACGGCGCCGAAGGTTTGTTGGGGCAGGGCGATATGCTCTTCCTGCCGCCCGGCACGTCGCGCCTGGTGCGCGTGCACGGCGCATATGTGGACGAGAAAGAGGTCAAGCGCGTCTGCGACTTCATCCGCACGCAAGGGCAGCCGACTTACGACGAACGCGTCACCCTGAGCGAGAAGGAGATTGAAGGCTCCGATATGGGCGACGCCAGGCGCGATGAGAAGTATTACGACGCGGTCAAGATCGTGATTGAAATGGGGCGCGCTTCGACATCGGTGCTGCAACGGCGCTTGAGAATCGGCTACGGCAGGGCCGCTTCGATCATTGATATGATGGAGCACGAAGGTATCATCGGCCCCGAAGAGGGCGCCAGCAAACCGCGCCAAGTTCTGGTAAAGGCTGATTTCCTTGAGAGAATCGGGCAGATACGTGAGGAAGGGTATTAAGGTTTAAGTCGGTATAGTACATCAGTGCCAGGTGAGATGGTTTTTTACTATTATCCACAGGCCAATACTACTAAGCCGATGCTTAAGACGGAGCGAGCTTAAAAGGTTTAGGAGGCTGCTTGTTTCGCGCGTGCATCTGATTGTGCGGTAAGGCCTTAGCTTGATGTCGAAAAAGAGTGCAAACCGCTATAACCTGCTCTTTTTGCTCGCTTTGGCCAGCCTTTCCACAGTGTTTTCCACAGTGTTTTCCACAGCTTTTGTGGAAATGGATGGAAGCGGTTGAAAACAAACGACAAAGACGAATTTTTCTAATCGGGAGATGAGCCGGATTCGATACGGGACGAGGAGCAGCGCGGTATGAAATTACAGTTGGCACTCGACACCCCAGACTTGATTCACGAACTCGATTTGGTCGGCAAAGTGGCACCGTATATTGACGTGATCGAAGCCGGTACGCCTTTGTTGATCCGCGAGGGGATTCGTGCCGTGCGCGAATTGCGCCGCCGCTATCGTGGGCGGCCGGTGGTGGCTGACATCAAGGTGATTGACGCAGGCGAGCCGATTGCCGAACTCGCGTTTGCCGCCGGCGCCAGCATCGTCACCGTGCTCAGTGTCGCCTCGGATGAAGTCATTGCCAAGGTTGTGCGTTCGGCCAAGCGTTATGACGGCGAGGTGATGGCGGATAGCTTGGGTGTCGCCGATATTCCGGCGCGCGCGCGGCAATTGCGCGAACTGGGTGTGAGTTCCCTGTGCATCAACCGCCGGGGTTTTGAAATGAGCGCGGCCAGCCACGAAACGAAGGCGGCCCAGTTGGCTGAATTGGTGGGCGGGATTGAACTGCCAGTCTATCTGGCTGGTGGGATTGATCACGACGAATTGATGTTCTTGCGCGATCTGCCCCTGGCCGGCGTCATCGTCGGCGCAGCCATTGCCGAAGCTCCCAATCCGATCGAGTCAGCCAAACGCATGCGGGCCATCCTCGACCATCTGGTCTTTTGAGCTTGAAACCAATTGACGCCGACCCCTCAGCGTCAACCGCAGCAGACAAACGTCACGAATCGTAGACAATCCGCGAGCTTCGCTCTGTTTGAAATAGGAAATAAGCAGCGGGCAAGGCAGTACCGAGAAGGGGCATTCTCAAGGAAAAAAGCTTTAGGCTGTGGCTTCTAAAGCGGTAGCTGCGGATTCGGCTTTTTCGGGTATCAGATCGGCACCAAGAGCGGCTTCGATGCTGGCTTTGATCAGGCAAACAACCGGCAAGAGATCCAGCACAACTTCCAGTGAACCAAACACATAGCCTTTCCGGCGCAGCACGTTGGGAGCATTCCCCAACACGAAAATCATGCCGATCACCGGGAACACCTTCAGCAAACGCCACGCGTGAATTGAATACTGCTTCATTGCTTTCTAACGACTTCCTTACTACTAAATTTGAATTCGTGGTTTACTACGTGGGGCAAACACCGGCCAAACTCTCAGCAAATGCGATGCCACTCTTAGGTGAAGTAGGCTGAAAAAAATTACTTAGGCCAACGGTTACTGCTGATCTTTTTCTTTCGATTTTTTTTTGGTTAAGGAGCGCCGCCGCCAGTTGCAAACGCGCGCTTTGTGCTCAGCCCTGTCACGTCCGATGTCGTCTTCCAAAATGATGAGAATGCGTGCCATGTCCGGGACAAGCAATTGAAGACTTCGTTAGGACAAGCTTTTTCACTTCGACGCTGCCACGCAGCATGATGGAAGGAGAGAGGTTCTTTCTTCGTTGTTATATGGTTAAGGCGCTCACGTGTTGCGTGGCTTGATTTGGCGGCTTGCGTTGACGGATTTCTGAACTGCATGCTACGGTGCGCCCACGTTTTTCCCGCATAGATTCACTTTATGGTCAGCAACTCTCATCAGCGTTTTCGACTGGGCGGCGGGCTGCTTTGTATAGCCCTTTTGCTTGCCAGTTTGAATTGCCGCCAGTCTGCTCCACACGCCAATTCCCAGGCGCGCCACGTTTTCACCGATGAACTCAACCGCCCAGTGGCTGTGGTCGAAAACCCGCAACGCCTCATCTCGCTCGCCCCGAATGTGACCGAAATGCTGTTCGCGTTGGGGCTGGATGAGCGCATCGTCGGGGTTACCAGTTATTGCGACTTTCCGGCTGCCGCCCGAACCAAAACCAAGCTCGGCACCACCACACAGCCCGCTCTGGAACAACTGATCGTCTTGAAACCTGACTTGGTGGTCGTCTCGACCGCCAGCCAGTTAGAGCGCCTGACACGGCAATTGGAACAGCTCGACATCCCGCTTTATGTCACTGATCCGCGCACGGTGCGCGACGTGGTCGTTTCGTTGCGGCATCTAGGAGAAGTCACCGGGGCGAATGTGGCTGCACAAACACTGGCCGCGCAACTGACGACACGCATCAACCAAGCCGAAGGCCGGGTCGCCAAGCGCCTCGCCCTGCAACCCAAACCGCGCGTCTTGTTCGTATTGCAACTGTCGCCGCTGATTACGGCTGGGCCGAACACGTTCATTCATAATCTCATCACACTGGCGGGCGGCACTTCGATTTCCGGCGATGCCGCCAGCGATTACCCACAATTCTCGCGTGAAACCGTGGTGACGCGCGCGCCCGAAGTCATCATCGCCCCAGCCTTGCACGGCACGAGCGAGATTTCCGACGCCGCGTTGCGAGCGGCCTTTGCCTCCACGCCCGCCGTGCGCCAGCAACGCATCGTGCGTATCAACCCTGATTTGACGAGCCGTCCGGGGCCGCGCCTGGTTGATGCGCTGGAGCAACTGGCCGAGGCGCTCCATCCAATAAGCCCACGGGTAAAACCATGAGCCGCGCCCAAGCTGCCAGCCCTGCATACACTTCCCCGCGCTCCGGCTTTTTGACGCAACGGCGCGCCGTACTGGTGTTGACAGGCTTGGCTACGGTCTTGCTGCTGGCGGTCATGGTGGCGCTGGCGTTGGGCCCGGCCAGCATTGCCCCGCGCTTGATCGCGGGCGGATTGGCAGCCAAAGTCTTCGGCCTCGCTTCGCCGCTTTCGCCCGAACAAGCGGACATCCTGTTTCAATTGCGCTTGCCGCGCATCGGGCTGGCGCTGGCCGTGGGCGCGGCGTTGGCCTTGGCCGGCGCGGCGTTTCAGGCGCTGTTGCGCAACCCGCTGGCCGATCCGCACGTGTTGGGCATTTCGAGCGGGGCGGCGTTGGGCGCGATTGTTGGGATCGTGTTCGCGCAACAGCTTGGCGTCAGCCTGCTGCCGAGCCGCTCCGTCTGCGGGTTTGGCGGCGCGTTGTTGGCGAGCCTGGTGGTTTACCGCCTGGGGCGGCGCGAAGACGATCCGGCGCGGTTGGTGCTGGCGGGCGTGATCGTCTCGGTGTTTCTGTCTTCGTTGACGGTGCTGACGCTGGCCCTGGTGAATGACATGCAATTGCGCAGCATTACGCTCTGGTTGCTGGGCGATTTGGCGAGCGGCACTGAAGGTTTGGTGTTTGTGGCAGCGGCGGTGGCGCTGGGCTGGGTGCTGTTAACGACGCAAGCGCGGGCCTTGAATTTGCTGATGATCGGCGAACGCGATGCCTTTGCGCTGGGTGTTGAAACGGCGCGCGTGCGCTGGCTGGTGTTTGCGGCGGCTTCGTTGTTGACCGGCGCGGCCGTGTCAACCAGCGGTTCCATCGGTTATGTAGGCTTGCTGACGCCGCATCTGGTGCGGCTGGCGGCGGGCGCGGATAATCGGCTGGTGCTGCCGGCTTCGGCGCTGGCGGGCGCGTTGTTGGCGTTGCTTGCCGATACGATCGCGCGCACCGTGCTGGCCCCGACCGAATTGCCGACAGGGGCGATCACGGCTTTGTTGGGCGCGCCGTTGTTTATTTATCTTTTATTGCGGAATCGCTGAACGGTGAAAGCCGCGAACTGGCGGGCGCCTTTTCACACAGGCTTGACAACAGCGAAGAGCGCCCGCTATTTTGCCGCTTTCCTCATCGCCCCATTATTTCATCTGTAAGGAGTCACAACATTGGCAAAAGGGCAATCACGACAGTTAAAAAGTGATCCGTTGATGGATCAATATGTCAAAACCACCGAATGGGTGCAGGAGCGTTCCAAACCGCTGGCGAACTATTTTATCGTCGCCGCGGTCGTCATCGCGCTGGCCTTGATCGCCTGGCTGATCATGTCGCGCCGCGCCACCAACGCCGCCGAGTCGCTGGCGGAGGCCTTCCGCGTCAACGAAGCGATCGTGGCGAACCCCGTGCCGCCCGGCACGACTGGCTATGCCTTCACCACCCAGGACGAAAAGCATCGCAAGGCCTATGAAGCGTTTACCAAATCCGCCAACGATTACACGTCGGCAATTGGTGATCTGGCCGGGTATTACGCCGCGACGCACCAACTCGCCTTTGAACCCGAAAAGGGCGAAGCCAGTTTGAAACAACTGGCGGAAAAGAATTCTCCCGTGGGCGCGCAAGCACGCATGGCCCTGGCCGGGCGTTACGAAGCCGCAGGCAAATACGACGCGGCACTGGCCGAATATAACAAGCTCAAGGCAAGCCCCGGCGAACTCTCGGTGCCGCTGATCAAATTGAAGATTGCGCGCACCCTGGAAGCCGCCGGCAAGAACAAAGAGGCCGCCGATCTGCTGTTTGAAATCGCCAGCGAAAAAGACGTGCGTTCAACCAGCATCGGCAGCGAGGCGGTCACGCGCCTGACCACACTTGATCCCGAGCGCGTCGAAAAGCTGCCCGCACCCGAGACCAAGCCCGGTCTGGGCGGCGGCGGCATGCCGATTTCGATTCGGTAATGGCGCGCTGGAATATGCCAAACTAAACGGACGAGTGAAGAATCAGCCCGATTCATCACTCGTCTTTCGTTTTAGGTGTGAGGGGACAGCCCATGTTTAACCATCTGCAACGGCGCGGTTGGAGCGCGGTTGGCTTGTTGTTGCTGGCGTTGACTGGCTTGGCGTGCCGTCAAGCTGCCGCGCCCACACGCGAGGCTCCGGTGCAAAGCGCGGCACAACCAATCGCGCAATTGGCCGCACCCAGTAACTTTCAGGTGCGCACCGAAATCGGTTTCGCCTCGCGCCAGAAATACCTGGAGCATTACGCCAAGCACGGACGCGAATTCGGCGCGCTCAGTGCGGACGAATACCTGCGGCAGGCGCAAACGCTACGTGACCGCCCCGCAGGCAAAGACGTGCTCGAAGTCGTGCGGGCCGATGGCGTCATCGCGCGCTTTGACCAGCAGCGCGGCGCCTTCCTCGCGTTCAATCAGGATTTGACCATCCGCACCTATTTCAAACCGAATGACGGCGTGAACTATTTCTGGCGGCAGAGTCGCCGCTGAAGGAGCAATCTGATGAGCGATCAAGACCCAGTACGCGAACTCTTGCGCGCACGCGGCAGCGCCGCCCACGTCATCGAAGGCGGTTTGCCCGGCCTGTTGGATGACTGGGAGAACCTCGTCAGTGTGGTCGAAGAGGGCTACGCGCTCGGACTGGATGATTATTTGAATGATCTGGACGTGCGGCAATTGCTCGCCGATGCATTGGCCGTCGCGCCGCTCAAAGAGAGCGTGGCCTATGCCGAACGTTTGCAGCGTGCCGATGAACAGATGCAGGCACTGTTGGCGCCCGTCGAAGTCTGTCTGTGGGGTGACGAAGTCGCCGAAGAAGAAGGCTGGACTGCCCGCAATAACTGGTGGTATTTCAGCCGCCCGCGTCACGGCGATCCTGATTTTCTGGCGGAACTGGCCGAAGCGCTTGGCGATGCGTAAGCGCTTTGGCGAAACTTAGCAGACGAGGAATTGTCTGCCGCAAAAAAGCACAAAGGACGCAAAAACATTCAAACGTGTAAATGCCTTTTGCGTCTTTTGTGCTTTTTTGCGGCGAAAGTTTCTGGTGCTGCGGTTACGCCCCTCGCTTGCGTGCCTGTGCCTGCACCGCCGTGATGGCGACGGCATCCACAATGTCCTCCGCCTTGCAACCGCGCGACAGATCGTTCGCCGGTTTATCCAAGCCTTGCAAAATCGGGCCGATGGCCGCCGCGCCCGCCAACCGCTCCGTCAACTTGTAGCCGATGTTCGCCGCGTTGATGTCGGGGAAGATCAGCACATTCGCGCGGCCCGCGACCGTGGAGCCGGGCGCTTTGGATGCGCCGATGCTCTCGATCAAGGCCGCATCCAGTTGTAGTTCGCCATCAACTTCGAGTTCAGGTGCGCGGGCGCGGATGGTGCGCGTGGCCTCGATCACCTTGTCGGCCAGCGAATGTTGCGCGCTGCCTTTGGTCGAGAATGAAAGCAGCGCCACACGCGGCTCGGCGTCGAGCAAGGCGCGGCAGGTTTCCGCCGAAGCGATGGCAATCTCGGCCAACTGCGCCGCCGTCGGATTGATGACCACCGCCGGGTCGGCAAAGATCAGCGCGCCGTTCACACCAAATTCCTGTTTCGGCACAACCATCACGACAACTGATGACACGAGGCTGTAACCGGCTTTCAAGCCCAATATGATGAGCGCCGCGCGCACGGTGTGCGCCGTGGTGTTGGTTGCCCCGGCGACTGAACCATCAGCCTTGCCCGCACGCACCATCAGATTGGCGAAGTAGAGCGGATCAAGCACCTGCCTGGCCGCTTCGTCGAGCGTGGCCCCTTTGGCGCGGCGCAGTTCATACAACTCTTGCGTGTAACGGGCGAGGTCAGGTGAACGGCGATGATCGAGAATCGGCACGTTGGTTAAGCTGATGCCTAGTGCGGTGGCACGGCTGCGCAGCTTTTCTTCCTCGCCCAGCACGGTGAGGCGGGCCAGCCGCTGTTCGGCAATTTGCGCGGCCGCGACCAGCGTGCGGTCATCGTCGCCTTCGGGCAGCACGATGTGTTGCAGTTGCGTGGCCGCGCGGACGCGGATGTTTTGCAGAATGTCCATAGTCGGTAGTTGCAGTCCGGCTGTCCGACAAGCTGCCAGCGCTGCCAGCTTG
>JANOWX010000346.1:0-7969 GCA_031418175.1 Acidobacteriota bacterium
CGGGCGAAACGTTGGGATTGCCATCCGGCCCTTTGCGGTCAGTCAACGGCTTGATCTCAAGCGAGGCCACATCCGCCGCGTAAATTTCGCTGTCGTTGCGCGTGTATTCAGCGTCGGGTTTGCGAATGCCGCTGACATAAAGCGTCTTGCCGTCGGGCGACCAGTCGAAACCGTTGTGACTGAATTTGCCATTCGTGATCTGGCGCGGCGTGCCGCCCAGCGCCGCGTCAATGACGAAGACATGCGTGTTGCCTTTCGGCGTAGGCCCGCGCCCATCCGCCGCCCACGATAAACGATCTACCAACACCGCCGGGCGCGCCCATTCGGCCCCGCGCGGACGTTCGGGCAGCTTGATGTTCAGGATCGGATCGGTGTCGGGCACAAAGGCCGTGAAGGCCAGCCATTTGCCATCGGGCGACCATTTTGTGTTCGACGGCGCTTGCTCCAGATGCGTCAACTGCGCGATCTCGCGCGTGTCCAGCCACAGCACGTGCAACTGATTGGTGCCGTCGCGGTCAGACAGAAACGCGATGCGTTTGCCGTCGGGCGACCATTCGGGCGCGCTGTCGTTGCGCGCGCCGCTGGTGAGTTCGCGTATGCGCGTGCCGTCGCTGTCGGTGATCCAGAGGTTGCTGCGCGATTGATCTTTGACTTTGTCCACCCAGGTGCGGGTGAACAGAATCGTCTTGCCATCGGGCGCGATGTTGGGGCTGCCGACCGACTCCATGTCCATGAAAGTCTCTTTGTCGAGCAAGCGCGGTTTGTTTTGCGAGAAGACCGGCGCGGCGAACAACAGCGCCAGCAGGATGGAACTGACGAAACGTGATCTGGTCATAGGTGCTCCTCAAAAAAAGTCGCCGCAGATCTGCGGCGAGCGTTCTCAGTGTTTCATAGCGTCGTGCGGGAAGCGTTCGTAATGCTGGCGCAACAAATCCTTGCCGTAATCGTTGCCGTTCGGCGTGCGGACGACGGTGTGAATGTGATAGCGCACCGGCTCCGGCGTGCGGGCCAGCGCCACCGGGGATTGATGATCGAATTCGATCAGGATCACCGGGCTGTGAATGCGGTAGTAAAACACGCCCTGTGGTTCGCTGCCGCCAATCCAGGCAAAGTAGGTTTTATCCAAATGCTGCCGCACCTCGGCAAGTTTCACCTTGGCGTGGCCTTCATCCATGTTGCCAACGTATTCGGCGATCACGTCGAGCAGCAGTTTCTTTTGCGCGGCGTTCAATTGCGCTGCCGGAAGACCCGCGTAATCGAGCACGAGGTTGTCTTTGTAAGCTTGGGCCAGACTGTGGTTGGCCTTCTTCTCGGCATTGATGACGGCTTTGGCTTGCTGCTCCTTGGTCAGCGCGGCAAAAAACTTGAAGCCTTTGTCCTGTTCATCCTGCAACACGACGGTGCCTTTGAATTTGCCGCCCTCGGCGCGCACCGGTTCGGAACCCATGAAATTCGGCGTCATCACCACCTGATCGCCCAGCACGAAGTAATTGACGATGCAGTGATGCCCATCGAGCTGCCAGCCCCAGGGTTGTTTGTCAGACGGCGTGCCCATGATCGTGACCCAATACAGCCATTCGCCGTATTCATCGAAATTATTCTTCAACTCGGCCAGCGTGCCGTTGAGCTTCATGATGTCCTGCGTTTTTTTGAGGCCCTTCGCGCTCAGGCTGGCTTTGAATAGGCTGAAGGCGAGTTGGCGTTGTGCCTCGGTCATCTCTTTGAAGCCTACGCCCTGACGCAGTGGACGGTGCGTGTTGTCCCACAGACGCCATTCGTCATCGTTGACGGCAAAGCGCGTGCGTTTGCGCTGCTCGTCGTTCAAACCAGCGATGAAGGCTTCCGCCGCCTTGCGCACGGGTTGCGTCGAGACGCCGGTCGAGTGGATTTTGAACAGGCCGGGTTGCACCTTGCCATCAATGGTGACGCCTTTGAAAGGCTCGGCCTGTACGTTTTTCTTGCGCTGTTCGAGTTGTTGCGACAGGTTGGGCGCCTGGCTTTGGGCCGCGCGAAACCAGACGAGCGAAAGCAAGAGCAGATTGCAGCAAACGAAGGTGATGAAATTTTTCATGATGTTTTTTGATGAGAGATGAGAGAGGACGCACGTCCCTGGGTACGCAGCGCTTCCAGCGTGCGGTCTCGGCAGCGAACGGAGTGATGCCGAAGGGAAAGCCTCCGGCCTGATTGCGTTTGATGCCGAGGCCGCACGCTGGAAGCGCTGCGTACCCAGGGACAAGTTTTACTTGATCGGCGCGCCCGTCGTGATGTGCGGTTGCGCGGCCAGTTGGTCGTTGAGCTTCTTGATCGAAGTCTCGCTGATGCGCGTGAGTTCGGCGATGACGGCGGTGGTCTCGGCTTGCAGTTCGCGCAGCACCGTCTTTTGCCCTTCGGTCGGCGCGTTGATGCCGCCGTTGATCGAACCCATCAACGACTGCGCCTCTTCGCGCAAACGGCCCTGACAGCGGTAGCCCATATTGCAATCGCGCACCAGCTTCATCCGCAGCTTCTTCAAATCATCCTGCGCAGTCTTCAGGTCGGCGGCGTTGACCGTTGCGCCGTTGCGAGCGCCGTTTTCACCGCCCGCCATTGGCGCGCCGGGGCTGCCGCCGCGCAGCTTTTCAGCCAGCACATTCAACTGGTTGGTCAGGTCTTCGACGCGCTGGACGACACGGTTGACCTTGTTCGACAGGTCGCCGGCCTCTTTGCCGAGCGCGAGTTGTTCGGCCAATTCGGCCTCGCTGATCTTGATGCGCGGGTCGAGTTGGACTTTCACGGTCTTGGTCAGCCGCTGCCCCGCCGCGTTGATCGTCACGGTGTAATCACCGGGCAACACGGGCGGGCCGCCGCCGAAACCGAAGCGGCCCATCATCTCGGCCAACTCGGCGGCAGCTTCACCACCAGCCGGGCCGCCGGGAGCCGCGCCGCCAGGGCCGCCGCGTTGCCCACCACCACCACCGCCACCACCACCACCTGCGCCGCCACCACCTGCGCCACGACCGCCACCACCGCCGCCACCGAATCCACCACCGCCCAATGCAGGTGGCGGGCCTTCGTGCCGCAAATCCCAGGTGGCGCGATTGACGCCGGCCTTGTTCGCCATGCTGCGAATCGTGCGAATCGTCTGGCCCTTGCTATCGGCGATGGTGATGGTGACCGAGCCTGGCTGGTCGGCCTTCAGGTAATAATCAATCGTTGCGCCCTGCGGCGGGTTTTGCGCGGCGAATTCTTTAGAGCCTAACGAAGCGTCTTTGCCCCACAACTGCATGCGCGTCGCGGGGCGAATGTCGAAGGCAAAGGCGTCGCTCGCCATCGCCTGCGCCAGTTGCTGCAACGGCGCGATGTTGTCCAACACCCACGCGCCGCGCCCGTGCGTGCCCACGATCAGGTCGTTGTCGCGTGGATGAATCGCCAGATCGTTGACCGCGACCGGCGGCAGGTTGTTGCGAATCGAAACCCAACGCGCGCCGCCATCCCACGAGGCAAACACGCCGAGTTCGGTTCCGGCATACAACAGGTTCTTCGCCTTGGGGTCTTCGCGCACGACGTGCACGTAGCCTTTTGCGGGCAGGTTGCCTTTGATCGCTTTCCAGGTCGCGCCGAAATCAGTGGTCATAAAGGCGTGCGGCGCGTAATCGTCTTCGCGGTGCCGATCCACGGCGACGTAAGCCGTACCCGCGTCGAAGCGCGAAGCCTCAATCGCCGCAATCCACGAATTGGCCGGCAAGCTTTTGATATTCGCCGCGACGTTCTTCCAAGTCTTGCCGCCATCCTGTGTGACTTGCACGTTGCCGTCGTCAGTGCCGGCCCAGATCACGCCCGGTTTCACAGGCGATTCGGCGATGGTCAGCAGCGTGCAGTGGAACTCCGCCGCCGTGTTGTCAACGCCGACGGGGCCGCCGCTCGATTGTTGTTTGCTCTTGTCGTTGGTGGTCAGGTCGGGGCTGATGATGTCCCACGACTGGCCGCGATTGGTCGTCTTGAAGACGACGTTGCCACCGTAATAAATCGTCTTCGGATGGTGCGGCGAGGCGACGATGGGCGGGTTCCAGTTGAAGCGGTATTTGTAATCGGCGATGTGCCCGCCGGTCGAACCGACGTTGCGCGGGTACGGGTTGATCGAACGCGAGACGCCCGTCTTGGTGTCAATCACCGAGAGCGAACCGCCTTGCGAATCGGAGTAAACGATGTTCGGCTCGTCCAGTTCGGGCACGACGAAAAAGCCGTCGCCGCCGCTGACCGTGGCCCAATCGCTCTTGCGAATGCCTTCGCGGAAGCCGGTGCCGATGGGGCCGACCCAGTTGCCGTTGTCCTGCAAGCCGCCGTAGACGCTGTAATACGGCTGCTGCATGTCGTAGGTGATGTGGTAGTACTGCGACAACACCACGTTGTTGATGATCTCGAAGGTGCGCGCGTAATCGTTCGAGACCTGCCAGCCGCCATCACTGCCGCTCAGCATGCGATTGGAATTTTTGGGATCCCACCAGAACGACTGATGATCGCCGTGCACGTTGTTGGCGATGCGCGCAAAGGTGCGCCCGCCATCGCGCGACAAACTCAAGCCGCCGCTCAGGCTGACCAGCGCTTCGGGATTGTTCGGGTCAACGCGAATGTCCGAATAGTAAAACGGGCGGAAGTTGATGTTCGGGTCGAAATGCACGGCGCGCCACGATTCGCCGCGATCTTCGGAACGAAAGAGCACGCCTTCGGTCTTGGTCTCGGTAACCATGTAAACGATATTCGGATTACTGGGCGCGACGGCCACGCCGATGCGATCCATCTCGCCGCGCGGCATGCCTTGCGTGAGCTTCTTCCACGTCTCGCCGCCGTCTTTGGATTGATAGAGCGCCGTCTTGCCGCCGCCGCTGGCAAACGTCCAGGCCTTGCGCCGGTTCGTCCACATGCCGGCGTAAAGGATGCGCGGGTTCTGCGCATCAATGTCCAGGTCGGAGCAACTGGTCGTCTCGTCCAGATACAAAACCTTGCGCCACGATTTGCCCGCGTCGCTGGTTTTGAAAACGCCGCGCTCCGCGTTCGGCCCCCATTCGTGACCGAGCGCGCAGACCCAGGCCGTGTCGGGATCGGTCGGATGCACCTTGATGCGTTTGATCTTTTCGGTGTCGGGCAGGCCCAGATACTTCCAGCTTTCGCCCGCGTCGGTCGAACGATACACGCCGTTGCCGAAGCTGGCGCTGTTGCGCGGGTCGCCTTCGCCTGTGCCGGCCCAGAGGACGTTGTTATCCGAAGGCGCCAGCGTGAGCGCGCCGATTGAATAGACCTCCTGGTTTTCAAACAGCGGCTTGAAGGTCGTGCCGCCATTGGTGGTTTTGTGAATGCCGCCGTTCGCGCCCGCGATGTAGTAGGTGAACGGGTCGCCCGGCACGCCGACGATGTCGGTGACGCGGCCGCCCATATTGGCGGGGCCGATGCTGCGCCATTTCAGATTGGCGAGCGCCGCTGCTTCGGGCGCTTGGGCGGTTTGTTGTTGCGCGACAAAGGGAGTGAGCGCTGCCGCCAGCAGCCAGCCTAGACAAAGGGAAAACGCTCTTTTCATACGGTGCCTCCTGAGAAAGTGCCGACTTGAATACTGGCGCGCCGTGACTATACTTCCGCACTGGAAGCCGTCAGCACGCCGCCCGCTCATTGCCGGGCGCGCCGGTTTTGAGCTTGCCAAAACAAAAGGGTGAACACGATGAATACTGCGCCGACTTACGAAGAGATCAAACACGCCGCACTCCGACTGCCGGTTGAAACCCGGCAGACGCTGCAATCGGCCTTGCAACTTGAAACCGCCGAAAGGCAACAACTCCTGACTGACCTTGCCGCGCCGCCGGCCCTGCGGCGTGAGGTCAAAGTCCGCCGGGTCGAGGCCCGCGATTACACACGCGAAAGTGATTGGCTGCGCGCCAATGCGCAACTTTACCCGGGCGAACATTTGGCGGTTAGCGGCGCTCAGTTGCTTGCCCACGACCCCGACCTCGGTAAAGTTCTCGCCCACGCCACCGCCACCGGTCTGAAATTCCTGCTGCATTACACGCCGCCCGCCGCCGATGTCCGGCTCGGAGGCTTTTGGTTATGAGTTGGCAATTCGACTTTTCGACCCGGTTGCGCACCACCGAAGACAGCCACGGGCTTTACCTGACCGCCACGCTATCGGTCGCGGGGCAAGAACTGGTGGTTGACGGTTACCTGGACATAGGCGCGGCCTATTGCATCTTGCCACGCCTGCTGGGCGAAACGCTCGGCCTCGCCGTCGAAGCGGGTGAACCCGTCACGCTCAAAACCGGCGGCGGCCCGCTACAGGGTTTTCTGCATTTCGCCACCTTGCTGCTGGGCGATTTGGCGTTTGAAGACGTGCCCATCTGCGTCATCAAATATCCGGGCTTTGACCGCTGTTTGCTCGGACGCGCCGGCTGGCTACAGAAAGTCCGGCTGAACCTGAGCGCGTATGACGAAGCCCTCTACCTGAATCTCTGCGCGTAACCGTCAAGCTGCCGCGCTACCTCGTTTATTTCCCGCGCCGCTCTTCTTCAGAATGTGTTTTGGTTCCGCCGTCTGTTGTGACGTTGAATACGGCACTGAGGTTACGCTTACCTGCCGCCAAAAGGCAACGCGGCTGGGGACAAAAGAAAACGCGGGCGCGACCTCGCAATGCCGCGCCCGCATGTTCGCAAGGTTGAAGCTGCCAAGTGAGGCGGGATTACTGCTTCACGCGCGCCGAACCCACGCGATCCGACAGCGCCTTGAATTCAGCCGGGGTCATGCCTTCGCCCAGCAGTTCCAGCTTGTACTTCTCGCCGGCAAACGGTTCGATCTCTAAAATGTACGGGCCAGTTTGTTTAACAGTCTTGATATCTTTCAATTCCCACTGGCGTGAGTACTTCATGCTCTCGGCTGATTCAAAATGGATCATGCTTTCCATAATGATCAGCTTGCCAGTCGTTTTACCAAGCAGGTTGTCCTTGCGGGCTTGATAGATTTTCTGCCCGGACTTGTCGGCGCTGTCTTTGCCCGCCGCGTCTTTCGCCATGACGTCAGCCGGTTTGGCCAGCACGCTTTCTTTGTACCAGGCGGCCAGGCCCGCGCCGGTGCCCTCGACCAAACGAAACGCGAAGCGGTTGCGTTCGCCGCTGCGGTCTTTGACGTTCTTGTTGGTGTCAACGGTGATGACGCCTTCCGCTTCGTTCCAGCCTTTGATGTTGCCTTTATCAATGGCAAACGAAGCTTCGGGCGTTTCATCGTCCACGAAAATCAGTTGCTCGCCGGCGGTCACGAGGCGGCCTTTGGCGACACCGAAGTTGATCGAAAGTTCAGCCTTTTGCACTTTGACGGGCGCTTGCGCGGCCACGGCGCCGCCCAGACCCAACGCGCACACTGCAACGGCCAAACCAAAACTCTTGAGGTAGCTCATTGAGATAGTTCTCCTTCTCGGAAAAGAAATTAAATGCGGGGATTGGTGCGAATGAGGGGGAGAGCAGCTTGTTATTCGTGGTGTCAACACAACCAAGCCGTCTTAACTACGAACTGCGGTACTGCGAATGGATGTATCTATTTGCCTTGTCCGCGCTAATTTTGCAAGCCCGGCGCGCGCAGGGGCCGCCGCGTAATCACCCAGCCAAGCCGCGTTGCCCTTCGCGCCGCCGCAAGCGCCACAAGGCGAGCAAGGCGCCCAGCAAAATCGCCGCGCCCAGCAAGAGCCGTGTGGTTGTCCCCCAAACCGTTGCCAGCGTCAGTATGCCGCCATCCGCCGTCACTTTTTGCACGCGCAGGTAGGGCCCGATGCCGCTGGCCGCGAACAGCCGCAGCGGTGAGCGGGACATATCCTGCAACACGTACAATTCGTCGTTCACCACCGCGACACCCGCCGGCGTCCAAAAACCACCCGTAGCGAACACCGTTTCAACCGGCTTACCGGCGCTGATCTTGCGCACCACACCGTGCTCAGCATCGGCCACATAAACGTTGCCGCGCG
>JANOWX010000347.1:0-2125 GCA_031418175.1 Acidobacteriota bacterium
AATATGATTGACACCATCGGCAGCGGCATCAAACGAATGTTCACCGTGCAGCGCAAACGCTACTTCCCCATGCCCGATTACGACTTGCGCGAACCGGAGCGCGTTACGGTGCGCGTGCATGGCCGCATTCTCGATGAGAACTACACCAACCTGTTGCTGCGCGATACGGAGCTTGAACTGCTCGATGCCATCGCGCTCGACAAAGTGCAAAAACGGCGAGCCTTGAGTGACGAAGAATTCTCTCGGCTGAAACGACAGAAGCTGATTGAAGGGCGGCGGCCTAATTTGTTCGTCTCCGCCAAGATTGCGGCGGTGTTGGAAGAAAAGGGGGCGTACATCAAGAACCGCGCCTTTGATAAATCGCATTACAAAGAGATGGTGCTGGCGTATCTCACACAATTCGGGGAAGCGACAAGGCAGGAAATTGACAAGCTGTTGTTGGAAAAACTCTCTGACGCTTTGTCTGAAACGCAGAAGAAACAGTTCATCAAGAATCTGTTGCAAGAGATGAAAGCGGAAGGCGTGATCGCACCGGATGGCACGACCCGTTGGACCAAGTGGCGTATGTCTAAATCCGCCCCAGAAGAAAAAATTTAGACATAGATTTAGAGGTAAGCGGCTGCCGAAAAAACAGCTATCTCTCTCAAATACAGCCGGTTGGCTTATGGCTAAAAAATCAGAGAAAGATTTGAAATAGCTTTACCTTCAGACCCAATCAAACTGCATTTGAGCCGCACCGACCCTTTTGCCGGACTTCACTTTGCCATTGGCATGAACAAAAAGCGGCGCTGCCCTTAGCTCGACAGCTTCTTCGTGTTTGCCATTCCTCGCCAACTCCTCTGACGCCACTTCCGGCATTGTCATTTCAGAAGTCGCAACGAAAACGTCGGTGCTTGATGTTTCAACAATTCCGTCGGCTGCTGACTCAGGCGCGCTATTTTCAATGACGCTCAAACCAGTCAGTTGATGCAGACTGACTTTTTCCGGCACAGGCTGAAGTGCTTCCTCGTCAAGTTGCGCGAGTTCGGGTGAGGCTTCAACTTCTTGCCCCGCTGCGGTAAGCGCGACATTCACTGCCAGCAACTTCGCTCGTAACTCCTCGTAGCGCGTTGCGTGTTCCCAGCCCTTGTTGAGTTCCTGTTGCACCTGTTCGTAGCGATGCTCAACCCGTCGTTGTTGTTGTTCGGCTTGCGCAAGGCGATGTTCCAGACCGCGCAGTTGCGCATCCATGGATTGAATGACGCCCAAGTCGCTCTCGCTGAGTTTGCATTCGAGCCCCAAGCCGGTCTCGTCCAAACGCAACCACAACTCCGGCAACTGATTGAGCAAGTCGCGTTCGGCCAGCGGGCGCTGCGCTTGCAGGTAAATGGTGAATCCTTGGTATGCACCAACCGCAACCTGTAAACGGCCTACACGCTGCGCTTGTCGCGCCACCGCAAACGCGAGTTGTTGCAATTGCGCACCTGCCCGTTTGCGATCTGCGAATTCCGCCTGTTTATCGGTTTCCAACTTTTGCCGCAGCGCGATGCGAAAATCATCGGCTTTGCCTTTGGCTGATTCGGCTTCGTCACGTACTTTGAGCGCACCTCGCTGCCATTCGGTAAACCGCAGCGCCCGCGCGATGTCGTCCGGCAAACGATCCGCTTCGAACTGCATGCGCCGCCGATTCGAGAGCCACACGCTGTAAAGGCGTTCGAGCTTGGTCAGTTCCACTTCGAGCGCGACCTTTTCCAAAATCTGCGGATTGCCGCTCGCAATGGCTTTGATCTGCGCGGCTGTCATTACGAGTTGGTCTACGTCGTCGGCGGTGCGCGCCGTGACTTCGCCCGCCATGATCTGGCTGATGAAGCGGGCTTTGCTTTCGAGCGTCTGCCACATGTACCCATCAAAGCTGCCTTCGGTGATGTACGTGCAAATGTGTATTGCCAAGTTATGGTTCCCTTGGCGCAAAATTCGTCCTTCGCGCTGCTCGATGTCCGACGGACGCCACGGCGTATCCAGATGATGGAGCGCGTACAACCGCTCCTGCATATTCACGCCCGTACCGGCTTTCTCCGTCGAGGCAAGCAAGATGCGAATCTTTCCCGCATTGCAGGCGGCAAAGGCTTCGGCTTTCTTTTTCGGC
>JANOWX010000348.1:0-5031 GCA_031418175.1 Acidobacteriota bacterium
CGCGCACATCTTACGCCGCCTCTCACCGCAGCGGAAGCAGGTTTTGGCAAAGCTCCGAACCGTGCGTTAAGATGCCGCCTGAATCACCATTCAGTTTTTCATTCATCCGCAAAACCACGCAGAAGGAGCAGCATTCAAGGCAATGGCAATGACACACGCGCAACTCGCAGAAATCCCGAAACTCGTCCCGCAACCGCTCTCCGTTTTGACCGAAGAAGAGCAGATGTTCGCCGCCAGCGTGCGCGCCTTCGCCGAGGCGGAGGTCAAGCCCTACGTCCGCGAGATGGACGAGCAGCAGAAGCTCAAACCCGAAATCATTCAAAAGTGTTTCGACCTCGGCTTGATGGGCATCGAGCCGGGCGAAGAATACGGCGGCCAGGGCGGCAGCTTTTTCATGGCCTGTCTGGCAATCGAAGAACTAGCGCGTGTGGACGCTTCCTTGAGCGTCTGCGTGGACGTGAACAACACGCTGACGATCAACGCGTTTTTGACCTACGGCAGCGAGGCGCTGCGCAAGAAATACGTCACGCGCTTGGCAACCGACACGGTGGGCGCGTACTGCCTGAGCGAAGCTGGCTCCGGTTCCGACGCCTTCGCCCTGCAAACACGCGCCGAGGACAAGGGCGATCATTACCTGCTCAACGGGCGCAAGCTGTGGATCACCAACGGCAACGAAGCCGGCATCTTTATCGTCTTCGCCAACCTTGATCCGAGCAAAGGCTACAAGGGCATCACGGCCTTTGTCGTCGAACGCGGCTACGCAGGCTTCACCGTCGGCAAGAAGGAAGACAAGCTGGGCATCCGCGCGTCATCCACCTGCGAATTGCTCTTCGACAACTGCGTCGTGCCGAAAGCCAATGTGCTGGGCGAGGTCGGCAAGGGCTATAAAATCGCCATCGAGACGCTCAACGAAGGCCGCATCGGCATCGGCGCGCAAATGGTCGGCCTGGCGCAAGGGGCGTATGAATGCGCGCTGGCTTACGTGAAAGAGCGCAAACAGTTCGGCCAGCGCATCGCCGATTTCCAGGGCGTGCAATTCCAACTGGCCGAGATGGCCGTGCAATTGGAAGCCGCGCGCTTGCTGGTTTACAACGCGGCGCGGCTCAAAGACGCCAAGCTGCCGTTTATCAAAGAGGCCGCGATGGCGAAGCTGTTTGCGTCGGAAGTGGCCGAGAAGATCGCTTCGACGGCGGTGAATTTGTATGGCGGGTATGGCTACGTGAAGGATTATCCGGTCGAGAAATACTTCCGCGATTGCAAGATCGGGCAGATTTACGAGGGCACGTCGAATATGCAGAAGCAGACGATTGCGAAGATGTTGATCGCGGATTAACCGGACAAGGAGGCCGAGTTCAATGTCGAACACACCAGCTTACACAGTGCAGGCTGTGCCTGAAGAAGAAAGACGCCGGCAGGAAACTTTGCGCGCGGCCTTGCGCCAAAGCTTAGGACCTCCAGCTACGCTTGAAGATGCGCGCCGAATACTGGAGGAAACATGCGAACCGGTCGAACTGGAGCCCGATGTTGACCCGGTTGCCGTGGCCCGATTGCGCGCCACGTTCTGGCAGGAGCAGCCGATTGAGGAAAAGGGGCAATGAGCCGGTACAGCATGCTGATTCAATGGTCGGATGAGGATCAGGCTTACATCGTCACCTTGCCGGAATTCCCGAACTGCCGCACGCACGGCGAAACATGCGCAGAAGCCGTGCGGAATGGCGAAGAGGTGTTGGAATTGTTGATGGCGACCTGTCGCGCCGATGGCGAGCCGTTGCCAGTGCCACATCTGTTTCAGGCTGCCTGAAAACGCTTGCGAGACGTTATGAAAATGCGAATGTTACTCACGGCGGCAGCAGCCGGGTTGCTCGCCGCCATTTTTGTTGCCGGTTTGAAAACACAGACATCGGGCGTGGTGGCCGCGCCGGCGCGCTATGTCGCCGTCACCTTTGACGACCTGCCGCTGCAACCGCATTACGATCTGGCGACGAGCCGCGCGCTGACCGCGAAGCTTTTGCAAACGCTCACCGCCAACCGCATCCCCGCCATCGGCTTCGTCAACGAAGGCAAGCTGTTCATCAACAACGGCAAGCTGTTCATCAACAACGGCGGCGAGGTGGAAGCGCGCACGGCGATTTTGAAGTTGTGGCTGGACGCCGGGCTGGACTTGGGCAATCACAGCTATTCGCATCTGCGCTATTACAACGCCACGCTCGAACAGATGCAGGCCGATACGTTGCGCGGCGAGGTGGTCACCAAACGGCTGCTGGCCGAGCGCGGCAAGACGCTGCGTTACTTCCGCCATCCGACGCTGAATACCGGCAAAGACCTGGCGGCGAAAGCGGCGTTTGAAAAATTTCTCGCCCGCCACGGCTACACCGTCGCGCCGGTGACGATTGATAATTCCGAGTGGCTCTTCGCCAGCGAATATGCCAAGGCCCGGCAGCGCGGCGACGCGGCGACGATGAAAAAAGTCGCTGACGCTTACGTGCCGTATATGGAAGAGGTCTTCGCGTTCTATGAACGGCTGTCGCGTGATACCTTGGGTTACGAGGTCAAGCAGACGTTGCTGGTGCACGCCAACGCGCTGAACGCCGAACATTTCGGCGCGGTCGTCAAAATGCTCAAACGGCGCGGCTACCAATTCATCACGCTGGACGAGGCGTTGACGGACAAGGCGTACAGCCTGCCCGACACTTACACCGGCCCGGTCGGCATCTCGTGGTTGCAACGCTGGGCGATTAGCAAAGGCGGCCAGATGCGGCCCGAACCGGAGTTGCCGCCGGTGATGAAAGCGTTTGACGATCCGCAAGTGAGCGGGTCGGATTACAAGACCGGGCAACCACCATCGGCGGCCAGCAAGAAACCCGCGCGGAAACAAGGAAAGCAGCAGTGAATCATCCTCTCTTCGACAAATTGCAGGCGCTCACGAACGGCGAACTCCCGGCGGGCGACGAAGATGCAAACGCCACCAGCGCCCCGCCGGTAAAACCGAAAGCCAAACCTGCGTCCAAGGTTTTCACTCCGCCGGTGATCGCGACGCCGGCGAAGTTTTTCGATATGCCTGCGGCGGACGAACCGCCTGACTGGCTCAACGACGCGCCGCCCGATTTTCCGGCGGATTTCGCCGCCGAAGCGCCACCCGATTTTCCCGCTGAGTGGGACGCGCCACCGGCAGCGGCTCCGAAGCCAAGACCGAAACAGGATTATCTGGCTGGCCTCAACACCCAACAGCGCGAAGCCGTCACGACAGTGGATGGCCCAATGTTGTTGCTGGCCGGCGCGGGCAGCGGTAAGACGCGCGTCATCACCTTTCGCATCGCGCATCTGGTGGCCGATTGCGGCGTGCGGGCGGAAAACGTGCTGGCCGTGACCTTCACCAACAAGGCGGCGGGCGAGATGAAAGAGCGCGTCGAGAAACTGCTGGGCGATGGGCCAAAGACAAGTTCGCCGCTGCTCTCGACCTTTCACTCGTTGTGCGTGCGCATCCTGCGGCGCGACATTGATAAGCTGGAGCGCGGCTACACGCGCTCGTTCACGATTTACGACAGCGACGATCAGCAGCGGCTGTTGAAACAGTGCATCCGCGATTGCGGTTTTGACGACAAGACGCTGACCCCGCGCCAGTCCAGCAGCGCCATCAGTGCGGCCAAGAATCGCAGCGAAGACCCCGATGAATACGCCCGGCGCGCCGAAGTCCGCGATGAACGGGAGCGGATGATCGCGCGCGTCTATGCGCTGTACGAACAGCGGCTGGCGTCGTCGAACGCGCTGGATTTCGACGACCTGCTGATTCGCGCGGTGCAGTTGTTGCGGCATTCCGAACAGGTGCGCGGCTATTACCACAACAAATTCCGCCACGTGATGGTGGATGAGTTTCAGGACACGAACGGCATTCAATACAACCTGACGCGGCTGCTGGTCGAGGGCAACCACGCGCTACTGCACGACCGCAAACCCGATGATTTCTGGCGCAATCGCAGCTATTGCGTGGTGGGCGACGAATCGCAATCCATCTACAAATTCCGCGGCTCCGATTTCAACATCATCCTCAATTTCGAGCGCGACTTTCCCGGCACCAAGACCATCAAGCTCGAAGACAATTACCGTTCGACCGGCAACATCCTCTCTGCCGCCAACAAGGTGATTGCCCACAACACGCAACGCTTCGACAAGAAGCTGCGCCCGCACAAAGAGACCGGCGAGAAAGTGCGCTACGCCCAACTCTACGACGCCGATCAAGAGGCGCGCTTCGTCACCGGCAAGATCGAAGACCATCTGTTGCGCGAACCGAAGCTGCGCGCCGCCGTGCTCTATCGCACCAACGCGCAATCGCGCCAGTTTGAAGAGGCCTGCCGCCGCGCCGGTTTGCGTTACAACCTGGTCGGCGGCTTCAGCTTTTACGAACGCGCCGAAGTCAAAGACGTGATCGCCTATTTGAAACTGGCCTTGAATCCGAACGATTCCATCGCCCTGCAACGCGTCATCAACACGCCCGCGCGCGGCATCGGCAAGACGACGCTGGATGACATCGAACGCCGCGCCAAAGATTTCGGCGTCCCGCATTGGGAAACCATCGGCCTGATCGTCGAACAGAACCTGTTGCCCGCGCGCACCGTCAACGCGCTGAAATCGTTTCAAGACATCGTCAAAACGCTGCGCGCCAAAGCGCAAACCGAACCCGATCTGGCCGAAATCGTCAAAGCCGCCGTGATTGACACCGGCTACGAACGCGCGCTGAAAGAGGATGGCTCCGATGAAGCCGAAGCGCGACTGCTTAACCTGGAAGAATTAGTCAACGCCGCCGCCGAATCGAACGTGCAAGGCGAAACGCTGCGCGACTTCCTCGATCACGCCGCACTCGTCGCCGACACCGACCAGATCAAGTCCGAAGCGCAGGTCACGCTGATGACCATGCACGCGGCCAAGGGCCTGGAATTCCCACTGGTGTTTATCGCCGGGCTGGAAGAGAACCTGTTTCCGCATTCGCGCGCGCGCGACAATCCGGCTGAACTGGAAGAAGAGCGCCGCCTCTGT
>JANOWX010000349.1:0-2827 GCA_031418175.1 Acidobacteriota bacterium
GCGTTCGGGCGGCACGTAATGATAGATCGCCAGATCGGGCCGGTATTCGCCGCGCGCGCCCGCCGCCAGCAAGCGGTCGCTCATATCCTGATCTTCGCCCGCCAGCAAATCGCGGCTGCCACGGCCCAGATGCGGGGCGTAAAGGCCGACGCGCTTGAGCGCCGCGCGCCGGATCACAGCATTGCCGCCCATCAACATGCCGCTGTAATCCTGCCCGAAGCGTTGCACCGCGTCACCGGCTTCGACCAAACCGAGCACGGCGCCATAACCTTGCGGCAACCAGGCGGGCGCGGGTGCGCTCCAACGCGGCTTGCACGGGCCGCCGATGAAATCCACCTCGAGACGCTGGAAGACCGCGCCGACGCAGGCGAACCAGTGCGGATCAACCTCTTCGTCATCGTCAATCAAGCCAATCAAGGTGCCGCTGGTTTCGGCAATCCCGCAGTTCAAGGCGTGCGAGCGGCCTTGCTGCGCTTCAAACAGGTAACGCAGCTTCAAGCCAGCCTTAGCGCTACGTTCCTGATAGCCCGCGACCACCTGGCGCGTGTCATCGGACGAATTATTGTCTACCACGATGATTTGCACGTTCAGCCCCGTCAGTGGTTGAGCGGCCAACAGGCTTTCGAGCGTGCGTTTGAGCAGAGCCGCGCGGTTGTATGTCGGAATGATGACATCCAGCGTCAAACTGCCGCTGACTTGCGTCATGGGCGTCGCAATAGCGGCTCGCTCTGCCGACGACACGGCAATCCTTGGCTGAAGCTCTTCTCGTTCGAAATCTGCCATGAAATTCTTACCGTGGGAGCCGTGGGGACACACAGGGGGAATTGCGCGATGAGGAGGAAGGCGCGGATTCTAGCCCAGGCCGCAAATCAGCACAAACCCAGTTTCGCCGTGCCAAGGCCGGATGTTCTGATTTAGAATCAGCGCGGCGCGCAAACCGGCAACGCCGACATAAGGAGGAAAAACGATGACACCGAAACTTGAACTGGCCTACGACCCCGAACGCGAATACGAGTTCGTCAACGGCCAATGGGAGGCAAAAGAAATGGCTGGCGCAAGACACGGAAGCACCATCATGCGCTTGGGCGCACGGATGCAAATGCACGTTGAAGCGAAGGAACTCGGCGCAATATACAGCCCTGACACCACCTTCACCTTCGGCAAACAGGAACGGCTGCCCGACCTGGCCTTTGTCGCGGCGGCGCGCATCCCGGCGGAAGGCGAGCCGGAAGGCATCTGGAAGATCGCGCCCGACCTGGCCGTCGAGGTGATCTCGCCCAACGATTTCTGGGTCAAGGTGCAGGGAAAACTGGCCGATTACTTTGCCGCCGGGGTGCGCGAGGTCTGGCTGGTCAACAGCGAACAGCGCACAGTCAGCCAGTATCACGCGCTCACGACGGTGCAAATCCTGGACGAGGACGCGGACTTGCACAGCGAACTGCTGCCCGGCTTCCACTGCCGCGTCGGCGACATCTTCGGCAAACGCCCAGCGCCGCCAGTGCCGGTGGATGATCGCACACCCATCAACTGAGCAAACCCCGCAGGAAATATCCAACCGCACGTTTTCACCTGGGAGCGCACACGAGTTGCGCTCCCAGGTGTTTTAGCTTCAGCGGATGCCCAGCGTCACCGGATTGCTCACACGGCCCCGGCGCGCCAGCGTGAGGCTATGCGTGCCGGACGCAATCCCCAGCGGCAACTCCACATTGAACTGATTCAAACCCACCGCGCCCGGCACAGCCCCGGCATAAAGCAACGTCACCGGTCGGCCTGCCAATGTCGCCTGTACATCGCCCTTCACATCGCCACCCACATCGGTCGCATCCGCGCCCAAACCGGTGCCGAAGACGGCGATGATATTGGGCTGGCCGTTGGTTTGGGTGGCGTTGAAGGGCGCCGGGGTGAAGGTAATTGCATCCAGCGCCGCCGCCGCGCCAGTGCCGCTGGCGTTGGTGGTGAAAAGCGCGGGGGCGGCAGTCAACACTTGCAGCACGCCGCTCGACACGCGGCCGTCGCCGCTGGTGACGGTGACGGTGACGGCGGCGGGGCCGGCCGTCGTGCCGTCGGGAATCTGGTAATTGATCTGTTGGGCCGACACGAAAAACAACGGGGCCGCGCGTTCGGCGCCTGCGCTATCGCGGATGCGCACGGTCGTGCCCGCCAGCGTGGTCGGCAAGGGCAAGGCGGACGCGGCGGCGGTGCCGGTCGCCAAGTTCGGGCCAAACGCCGCGACGATGGCTTTGCCGGCGATGGCCGTGGGGCTGAAGCTGGCGGCGGAAACGGTCACGGCATCCGCGCCCAGTTTGAGCAGGAAGGCGTCGTAATCGCCGCCGCCAAAGGTTCCTTGCAAGGCATTCGCCGTTTGGAAATTGGTGGAGAGTGTGCGGCCCGAAACGTAGGCGCTGCCCAGCGCGTCCACCGCCAGACACAGGCCGTTGTCGTTGCCGTTGCCGCCGAAGCGCGTCGCATACACGAGCGCCGTGCCGCCGCCGTTGAGCTTGGCCGCGAAGGCGTCGAAGCCGCCGCCCGCCGTCGTTTGCAGCGCGTTGGCGCTGGGGAAATTGGCCGACGCCGTCGTGCCCGTGACGTAGACCTGTCCGGCGGCGTCCACCGCGATGTCGCCGAGCACCAGCCCTTCCGCCGCCACGAAGTTTTCGTTGGCGCTGCCGCCCAGATAGGTCGAAAAGACGAGCGCCGAACCGTTGGCGTTCAGCTTCGTCACGAAGGCGTCCGTCAGTCCGCCGGACGTGGCTTGCAGCGCATTCAGCAGCGGGAAGTTGCTCGAGGCGGTGATGCCGGTCAGATAGACATTGCCCGCCGCGTCCAG
>JANOWX010000350.1:0-3406 GCA_031418175.1 Acidobacteriota bacterium
TTATTCACTCAACTTCGGGGCTTGGCGCAATGAGGACTTTTCGAGAAGCTTTTTGCTTTTCCCTGACCATAAGTCCTTTAGATTCGCCTCAAATCCCCGTAAGTGAAAAGATTTGGGTAATGACAAGGGGTTGAAACCCACGGCTAAAGTCAGCCGTCGCTACGCGACGAAATCAGCCGCCGTATGGGTAGTTCTACCCATCCAAAATACATAGCCCTACCCATCCAAAATGCATAGTCCTACCGATGCGCGCCCCAGCGCCTTTGCCGCACACTCAGACCTGCAGGAAACAAGCCTATGAAGCTCTTGATCGTTGAAGAAAACCCCGGGCTGCGCCGTCTGTTACTCGCGCTACTCAGTGAGAGCCGCGACGAAATCCGTGAGTGCGCCGAGGGCACCGAAGCCCTGAGCTTATGTGTACTGGAGCAGCCCGACTGGGTGGTGCTGGATTTGAATTTGGCGCGGGCGGACGGGCTGAGCCTGACGCGGCAGATGCGCAGCCGCTGCCCGCAAACGCGCGTGCTGCTGGTGGCCGATGAAGACGACGCTCGCTGGCGCGACCACGCCACGCAAGCCGGAGCGGCGCAATTCATCACCAAAGACAGCCTTATCGATCTGCCGCTGTTATTACGCGCCGCCTGAAGGTCACTCACGCGGCCATCAATGCAATACCGGGTAAACCCCGCTGAATTACCGCACGGCGGCTGTTCGTGCGCCGCGCAAGGAGAATCACACGATGAAACGCTATCCCAATGCTAAGTTGATGCTGTTCGTGCTGGCCCTGACCCTGGGCCTGTTGGCCGTCGCCCCGGGGCGGTTGGCGAAAATGCGCGCCGCCGTAGCAGCGCACAGCGGCGCGGCGCCGCAGGCCTGCACGACGAATCCGGTCGTCGCCAATGTTCTCGATTCCGGAGCGGGTTCGCTCCGGCAGGCGGGGATTGATGCCTGCGTGGGCAGCACAATCACCTTCAGCGCTGCGGTGCGCGGCACGATTTCGCTCACGACCGGGAGGATCGTGATCGACAAGAATCTGACGATCGCGGGACCGGGCGCGGACCTGCTGACGATCCGGAACGCCGCCGGAATAGGACCCCAAAACAACGTCATTGACGTGAACTTCGGCGTGACCGCGGTCCTCCTTTCCGGTCTGACTATCTCGGACGGATACGCCGACGGCGGCGGCGGAATTTTCAACGCTGGAAACCTGACCGTCAGGAATGCGGTCATCACAAATAATCAGACCACGGGACCGGGCGGCGGAATTGAGAGTGGAGGCACGCTGACTCTCGTCAACTCGACCGTGACCGGCAATGGGGAGCTGGAGCTGGGGTTTCTGAACGGCATCTCGCGAGGGGGCGGCATTCACTTTGTCGGCACATCGCTGACCATCATCGATTCGACGGTTTCGTTTAATAAAGCAGATGAGGGCGCCGGAATTTACTCCGAATACAACGCTTCCGTGACCATCACCAATTCAACCATCAGGGAGAATACTGCACACCGGGGTGGTGGCGGGGGGCTTTCCCTGGATGGCGGGACGACGACGCTGACCAATTGCACCGTCTCGGGAAATGGTAGTGTTGACGGTGACGGTGGCGGAATTTTCATCAGGGACGGCGGCGCATTGACGCTGATCAATTCGACCGTCGCTAACAACTATACAGGCTCACGCCAAGAAGTTATCTATTCTGGCGGCGGCATCGCAAACGGAAGCCCCTTATTCTCCGGTGGTACCGTTAATGCCCGGAATTCGATCATCGCCGGGAATAGAAACATCGGTGCCAGTTTTGCTCCAGATTTCTACGGGACGCTGACTTCGCAGGGCTACAATTTGCTCGGCAGGAATGTGGGAACGCAGATCGTCGGCGATACGACCGGCAATATCGTCGGCACAGGTCAAGCTCCGATTGATGCCTTTCTCGCCCCGCTCGCCAACAACGGCGGTCTGACGCAGACGCGCGCTTTGCTGAACGGCTCGCCCGCCATCAACACCGGCAACACGGCGACCTCGCCCGCCACTGACCAGCGCGGCGCTGCAAGAGTCGGCACGGCGGACATCGGCGCCTACGAGGTCAACAACTCGACAAATAGCGGCGCTTTTGTCCAACTGCCCGATGGTCGTGTTCAAACTCCTTACAGTCACACGATCGCCGATTTTTCGACTTATGACGGCTTGAATAACTATAGACATACATATACGGTGACGAGCGGCGCGCTGCCTGACGGCATTTCACTGTTAACCACATTTAGCGGCGTCCAAAGCACTGAAAGGCAGAATGTCAAAGTCATCGGAACGACGAATCAAACTGGTGTCTTTAACTTTTCGGTGACGGCGACCGACCGCGCGAACTCGTTTGCCATCAATTACCGTTTGGTGATCGGCGATTCGAATCCGACCCCGACCCCGACGCCAACACCAACGCCGACCCCGACGCCCACGCCAACACCAACACCAACGCCAACGCCAACGCCCACGCCGACGCCGACCCCGACGCCAACGCCCACGCCGAACACGACGCCAACGCCCACGCCGAACACGCCGCCGAGCGCCGCGAACGACGCTTACAGCGTGAACGAAGACGCGACGCTCACCGCGCCCGCGCCCGGCGTTTTAGGCAATGACACGGACGGCGAAAACAATTCGCTGACCGCTCAACTGCAAACATCACCGGCAAACGCCGCATCGTTTACATTAAACGCCAACGGTTCGTTCAGCTACACGCCGAATGCGAACTTCAACGGCGTGGATTCGTTCACCTACAAGGCTTCGGACGGCAGCTTGGCGTCGAACGCCGCGACGGTGACGATTACCGTCACGCCAGGCCCGACGACGGCCACAGTGGGCGGGCCGCAGACGATCTGTTCGTTGGGTACAACAGCCAGCTTGGGAGGCAACACGCCGGTCAACGGCACTGGAATGTGGTCAGTGGTGAGCGGCGGCGCGGGCACGTTCAGCCCCAACGCGACTTTCACACATACCGGCGGCACAGGGCCGGTGATTGTGCGCTGGACGATTTCCAGTGGCGCCTTTGCGCCGTCAACCGCTGATGTGACGATCACCATCAACCAATCGCCGACGACGGCCACGGTGGGCGGGCCGCAGACGATCTGCGCGCTCGGCACAACCAGCGGCTTGGGCGCCAATACGCCGACCACCGGCACCGGCATGTGGTCAGTCGTGAGTGGCGGCACAGGCACGTTCAATCCGAATGTGACGACGCCCAATGCGACTTTCACGCACACGGGCGGCGCGGGGCCAGTCGTGCTGCGCTGGACAATCTCCAACGGCGGCTGCCAGCTCTCCACCGCCGACGTGACGATCACCATCAACCAGCCGCCCACCACCGCGACGGTGGGGCCAAATCAAAATCTCGTCATGCTCGGCACGACGGCGGGGCTGGGCGGC
>JANOWX010000351.1:0-6599 GCA_031418175.1 Acidobacteriota bacterium
GATGGCATATAGACGACTCCTTCGATCAATTCCGCTTTCTTCACGCCGGGCATGGCGTGGTAACGGCGCTCGAATTCGGCGCGCGTCAACCGCTCGCCGTGTTTCAAAGGCAGTGGCTGGCTAGATTGCGCAGTCGTCAGCGGGGCAGGCTGAACGGCTGTTTCGGATCGTATTGCAGAAGCCATAAATCACACTCGCTTTCAGGAGGTTGCTTTTTGCGGTAGCGGGATTATAGCCGCTGGCCACAAAGCAGTGAACCTAAAAACCCCCGCACCCCAAGGAAAGGTAAGAGGGAAAGGCAGCGATCTTGGCGGGTCGCTGCCTTTTCTTCTTTCCAAGCGATGCTTCGCAAGGTCATACACCATTTGCGGCTGGTGCAACTCGCAGGTTACGCGACTTGGGGTAGCTGTGCGCGCCTGCGGGTACGGTGTGGTTGCGGGCGAACCAGGTATATCTACGTGTTTTCAAGCCTTTCTCTGAATTCTCTCAGCGCGGCACGGCAAATGCTTTTGCTGGTCGCGTGATTGAAAAAGTGCCGGCAACCAGGGATGGTTATGCTGTGTTGCCGGTTGGCATTACAAACTTGGACTTGGAGGTAGTTATGTTGTCCCCACTTTCAAAATTCTTTGGCGCGACGGTGCTGGCCTTGGCCTTTCTGGCCCTGCCCGCGTTGACCAGCGCTTCGTCGGCCACCGCCTATGCCGGTGATTCCCGCCGCTACAAAGATGACGATGACAAAGATCGCAAAGACAGCAAGAAGTACTCGAAGAAGAAGAAGTACAAAAACGATGACGATGATGACGACCGCCGTTATCGGGGCCGCATCCGCAATGATCGCGATGATTGGTGGCGCAACCGGCGGCGGAACGATTGGTGGTGGCCGCGCCGCAGCGGGCGTCGTTACTAGCCGCTAAGCACGATTGCAATGCAAGCTACTTGCCGAGAGCTTATCCACGTTGCACGCCGTGCCCCTCCCGTCCCGGTCGCTCCGGCGGGCTGAACCGTCCGCCGGAGTGGCTGTCTTGAACCGCGCTCGTTCCTTCCCTGCAGCGCTGAATCCTGAAGATGCAACCTTGAACGAACCCCTGACCGAATGGGAGGCATTGCTATGTTTTGTCCAAAATGTGGAACCCCAAGCAAAGGCAAACGCTTTTGCACACGCTGCGGCCTCGAACAAATGTTGCCGCGCTACAACGCGGCCCCGCTGAACGCAGCCGCTAAAACCGCAGACAGCCTGATCGGGCGCAAGCTGGACGAGAAGTATTTGCTTGAAGCACCGCTCGGCACGGGCGGCATGGGCGTGGTGTACCGCGCGCGCCGCCTGATGATCGGCGATGAGGTCGCCGTCAAAGTGCTGCATCCGCGCCAGGTCAGCGACCCGCGCGCCATCGAGCGCTTTCGCCGCGAAGCCCAAATCGTCACGCGCTTGCGTCACGCGGGTGTGGCGACGGTTTACGATTTCGGCACGACGAGCGAAGGCTTTGTTTATCTGGCGATGGAATTGGTCGCGGGCGAAAGCCTGCGCGACATGCTCAACCGCCAGGCCCAACTTGGAAAAGGACTGGCTGAAGTGCACGCGCTCGAAATCGCCGCGCAACTTTGCGATGTGCTGGCCGCCGCGCATCAGCTCGAGATCGTTCATCGTGACATCAAGCCCGAAAACATCATTGTTCAACAGACCACTGCCGGTTTGCGCGTCAAGCTGCTCGATTTCGGCATCGCGTCTTTGCGCGATGGCGCGCCGCAACGTTTGACCGACACCGGCGGCGTGCTGGGCACGCCGCATTACATGTCGCCCGAACAATGTCTGGGCGAAGCCCTCGACGGGCGCGCGGATGTTTACAGCCTGGGCATCGTGCTTTACGAAATGCTCTGCGGCGTGGTGCCGTTTGACGCCGACGTGACGACCGCCGTCATCGTGCATCAGGTCAACCAAACGCCGCTGCCCTTGCGCGCACGCAATGCGGCGCTCACGCCTGCGGTGGAAGCCGTTGTGTTGAGCGCGCTGGCCAAACAACCCGCTGCCCGCCCGCAAACAGCCCAGGACTTTGCGCGCGAATTGCGGGCGGTGGCTAGCAAAGCGGCGACAATCAAAGTGGCCCCGGCCACAGCCACTACGCCGCAGCGCAACGCCGTTGCGGCGCAGACAGTCCCGGTGGGCAAGGCTACGGTTTGGGCTGAGTCTGTGCCCGCGCTCGCGCCCGCGCCCGCGCCAGCGCTGGGCCATAACGCGCGCAAAGTCACGGCCAAGCCGGTCAAGGGGCAACGCAAAGTTTCTTCGCTGTTAGCGGCTGCGTTGTTGCTCTTGCTGGCGGGCGGCTTCGGCTTTCAGCAATACAAGCATCAACCAGCAGCGGCGGCGTCCGCGCAAGTGGTGGCCTCGCCGGTCACTGAACCCACGGTCGTCCCGACCCCAACACCGGTTTTGCAGCAGCGCTGGGCGCTCCTCGCTGACCAGACCAGCCAGGTGAATGCGGCCGAGAACGTGCTGGCCGAGCCGGATCAAACGCCTGCCGTGATCGCGCCGGGCGGTCAGCTTGCTTTGGAATTGCGCGCGGACGGCTTTTTCGGCAACGGCCCCGGCGCGGATGTGCAATTGCACAGCGCGGCGCAAACGCCGGTTTCGTACACGGTCTTTGTGCGCAACGACGCGGCGACTGAATGGCAGCGCATTGACATCAACCGGCGCGGTTTTGTGCAAGGCGTCAAAGGTCACGACATGGGTCATCACGGCCTGCGGCAAGCGCGCCAGTTGTTGATCCGCAATGAGTCGAGTACGGATTTGCCGCTTGACGCCGTCTCGGTTGTTTATCAAGACAAAGGCGCCGCCGAGCCGGGCCATCACCACCACCGCTGATGCCGTCCCCGGCTGGACGGCAGAAAAATGGCGGACAGAAATCTGCGAGAACTCCGGCGCAAACCGCTAACCCCGGTTCGGATTTTTTCAGCGGCGCTGCGGCGAGGTGGCGGCCTCGGCGCGAGTGCTATACTGCGCTGCGTTTACGATCCAGCTTCTCGCCCGACCAAGCACGTATGACGACGCCTGAACCACAACAAGTGACCAGTTTGCTGCTGGCCTGGGCCAACGGCGATCAGGCGGCTTTGGATGAATTGCTGCCGCTCGTCTATCAGGAATTGCATCGGTTGGCGCACCGTCATCTGGGGCGCGAGCGCGGCGGCCATACGCTGCAAACCACGGCGCTCGTCCACGAAGCCTACCTGCGCTTGATTGATCAGAAAGAAACCACCTGGCAGAACCGCGCGCATTTTTTCGCCGTTGCGGCGCAGATGATGCGGCGCATTTTGGTAGACCACGCGCGCGCACGGCAGTACCAGAAACGCGGCGGCGGCGCGCAACAAGTCACGTTTGACGAAGCTCTGGAAGTTTCGGACGAACGTGCGGCGGAAGTGGTCGCGCTCGATGAAGCGTTGACCGCGCTGGCCGAATTCGATGAGCGCAAGAGCCGTATGGTGGAATTGCGCTTCTTCGGCGGCCTGAGCATCGAGGAAACGGCGGAGGTGTTAGGCGTTTCGCCCGGCACGGTGATGCGTGATTGGACGCTGGCGAAAACCTGGCTGCAACGCGCGATCAATCAGCGAGACAAGGGCGAGCCGTAGGAAACCCTGCGGCTCGCCGATGAGTGAGCAAGCGATCACGGCTGGACGGCGACGCTCGCCGTTGCGACGCCCTGGTTGCCCGCCAAGTCGGCGGCGCGGATGCGCACGGTGTAGTTGGCCGGGGCCGGAACCACGGCTCCCGTGGCATTCCTCCCGTCCCAGGTAACATTGAAAGTTCCCGCGTTCACTTGGTAAGCGCCGAGGTAGCGCACCACCTGATTGGCGTTGTTCAAGACCTCCACTTCAGCCCGCACCGCTTCATTCACCGTGTAACGGATGTTGAGCAGCCGGTCGGCAACGATGCGGAACGGAGCAGGTGTCAGCACCACCGAGACCGTGGGCGGCGTGACATCACTGAAGACCGAGAAGCCGCCGCCGTTGATGGTCGCGCTGTTGCCGGCCTGATCGGTGAGTTGCAGCCGGTATGAGTAACTGCCCGAAGCCACCAGCACCCCCAAGTGATCGCGCCCATCCCAACTGGCCACCTGTGGATTGGTATTCACGCCCGCGTAGCTGAGTTGCCGCACCAGCTTCGCTTGCCCATCAAAGATGACGAGGTTGACCTGCGCGCAGTACTGCGAGAGCGTGTAATTGAACGACATGAAACGCGAGCCGTTGGTGAAGAACGGATTGGGGCTGGCGCTGAGGCCCGCAGCCGTCGGCGCGGTGCGATCAATGACGATGCTCTTGCCAATGAAATTGCGCTGGCCCGCTTCGTCGAAGGCTTCGGCGGTAACGGATAAAGTCTGTTCCGCCAACGCCGTCACATTCAAGCTGCCTGACCAACTGTTGACATTGGTCAGCGAAGCCAGCGTGTGGTCGGTCGGCGTGGCGGCTGCCGGGTCGCGATAGCGCGCCGTCACCGTCAAGCGGGCGACATTGCCGTTCACGCCCAGGTTGTCGCCGGCCTGCACCGCCAACGCAATCGAACCTCCATTGACATAGGTCGTGGCCGCCGTCGGCGCAGTGATTTGCACGGTGGGCAAAGTGCGGTCGAAGCCCACTAGCCAACCCAGGGCGGCAACCTGATTGGTGTTTCCCGCCGCGTCCACGGCCTCAGCTTCGACGTAAAGTTCAAAGGGCTGACTCCGGTCGGCTTGATCCGGGACGCTCGCGGTGTTCCAGAAAAGCGTATGCTCGCCGCTTGCGTCCGGCACAGTGTCGGTTCCAATCGAGTGGCGCAGGTAAGCGCCATTGGCTTCACGATACCCGGCATAAAAACGCACTTCGCGAATGCCGTTGGTGTCGCTGGCGCGCGACCGGATCGTGAGATTGTTGCTCGACACCCAAATGGCGGCTGCGGGGTCGGGTGAAGGCGAGAGCATGATAACAGCGGGCCTAGTGCGATCAACGCGCACATTGGCAACCTGGGCCAACTCGACCGCATTGCCCTGCTGGTCGAAAGCGCGTGCGGCAATCGTCACGGTCTGGCTGGGCAGACCGGCGGTGCTCCAGTTGACGGTGAAATTGTTGGCGGCGGTGCCGGTCGTTGCCACCGTCTGCCATCCGGCGCTGGTCAACACGCGGAACACGACCCGATCCACCCCGCTTTGCGCATCGCTGACTTGCGCGCTCAAGGGAAGGCTGTTGGCGTAGCTGCTGTTGGGCAGCGGCGAACTGATCTGGCCTTGCGGCGCGGTGCTGTCAATGTTGAGGCCGATATTGCCTACCATCAGCGTCGTGAAGGAATTCCCCTGGAAGGGAATCAGTTCGGCGTAGGCTAACACGCCGGTTTGCCGCGGCAGGCCCGTCAGGTTCCAACTCGCGGTGAAGGGACTGCTGCTCGTGAGTTGGACGGAATAGTCCCGCCGCCCCTGGCCATCGCCGTTGTCGTAGAGTGCCCGATACCTGACGCTGCTGAGATTGCTCAAGTCCGTCACGCAACCGCGACAGAAGCTCACCTCCAACGGCACATTGCCCCACCAGTTGCTGCCCGTGTCTGGCGAACTCAGCGCGCCCACGGGCCGCTTGTCACCCGTTTGGTAAACAGCCCCAAAGGCGTCAAGCGATCCGCGCAGCGCCAGCTTGGGGTCCGCGCTGGCGTGATTCGCCGTGTCCCACAAGGTCTGACGGACGCTGCTGACCTGCATGTTGGGAACGATGGATTTCATCAGCCCCACCACCCCGGCGACAAACGGCGCGGCGGCGCTCGTCCCGCTGAACTGGCTCAGGCTTCCCAAACCCGCGCCGTTGTTGGCCTGCCAACTGTTGGCGGCGGCGTTGAACATGGGGAAAGGCGCAATCAAAAGGCTCGTGCCGGGCGCCCAGATGGTGACCGGGATGCCAAAATTCGAGCCTTGCGACCAATCGGCGTTCGTGGCTGCGTTCGTGAGGTTGGCGCCTCCGCCCAGCCCGCCCACACAGATGACGTTGTCTATCTCGCATGGGATTTGATAGACCGTGTCCAGGTTCGTCGCACTATTGCCCGCACCGGCGACAACCACGACGCGCGCCAGCCGTGCCTCCTGCACGGCGTCCCACAAAGGCCCCTCTCCACTCGCATCGCCGAAAGTGTCGCACCAGAAGTCGCAGGTCATGCCAAAGCTGGCGTTGATGGCCTCTGCTCCCCAGAAGGTGGCCGTGCGGAAGGCGCGCGCTGCTTCAAAATTGCTGGCGGAGAATTTGAAGAGAAAGGGGTGCGTGACCGGCGCGCCTGTTCCCGCCGTGCCAAATTGATTGTTGACCGTCGCTGTCGCCACGTTCGCCACCGCCGTCCCGTGCCAGCACTTTCCGGGGCCATCGTTGGTGGGGGGCGCTGGGTTGCAACCCCATCCAACCCCACTGATGTCGTTGGTATCGGTGGTGAAGTTCCAGCGAAAGACCGTGGTCGGCAAATCAAGATTGCCAAACAGCGATTGTCCATTGCCATCCACGGCGAAGCCGTCATCCACAATCGCCACCTGGCTGGGTTGAGCGAGCGAGCCCAGCAGCCGGACGTACTCCCAGGCGTGATTGACCCGTGTCGCCTGGGGCGAGCTGTC
>JANOWX010000352.1:0-3378 GCA_031418175.1 Acidobacteriota bacterium
CGATCCGCAACTCGAAGCCGAAGGCGAAGCCGAGCAACTGGAAGGACAAGCCCAGCAGAAGGTCGGCAAATTGCGCCGGAAGGCCGGTGAGGCCGTCAAGCAGGTGGGCAAAGTGATCGCCGGGTCAGGGGTCACGGGCCTGCTCGCGCTGACGCTCTTGGGTATCGGCGCGTCTTTGAATGGTTGCTCCACTGCAAGCACCCCACAAGCAACGGGCAGCCCGACGCCGCTGGCTCAAATGACCGACTTGGAGTTGGAGAACAAAATCACCGCTAAATTCCAGACCGATGCGCAACTCAACGCTGCGCAGCTAAATGTGGACGCGAACATGGATCGTAATGAAATCACGCTCTCCGGCACAGTCGGCTCGGAATCGCTGCGGGCCAAAGCGGTCGAATTAGCGAAGAGCGCTCATCCCGGTTTGATCGTGACCACCAAGATTGACGTGAAACCCGGCAAAATCTCCCGCACGGCTTACACCACAGAGCGGGCGCGTGAAGAACGCGGCATCGCCAAGGAGCGGGGCGAGAAAGTCGGCGCTTCGCTCAATGATGCGTGGATTCACGCCACCATCATCGCCCAACTGAGCGGTAATTCAACGGCGCCGGAACGCAAGATCAACGTGGATGTGACCAACAACGCCGTGACCTTGCGCGGTACGGTCGAGACCATCGAACAGAAGACGGAAGCCGCACGCATCGCCAAAAACACGGAAAGCGTCAAAAGCGTCAATAATCAATTGAAGGTCGGCAGCGCAGTAGTAAAGAAATCCTGACGCCGTGCGCGGCGCTTAAATGCCTGTGTTTAACGCTTGACTATGACTGGGCTGGCAACGGCCCTTGTGCAAGTCGCAAGCAGAAAGAGGGCCAACGTATGTTACGCAGTGTGAATGATCTGAATGGTTTCAAAATCGCCGCCATAGACGGCGAGATCGGAAGTGTCGAGGAGTTCTATTTCGATGATGAGCGCTGGGCGTTGCGCTATATGGTCGTCAATACCGGCACTTGGCTGGCGGGCAAGCAGGTGCTGGTCTCGCCCTTCTCGGTGATGCAGGTGGATCGGGAAAACCGCCAACTGCATGTCGCCCTGACCAAAAGTCAGGTGGAGAAAAGCCCGGACATTGACACGCGCAAGCCGGTCTCGCGGCAGATGGAAGCGAAGTATGCGGATTACTACGGGTATCCCTACTATTGGGGCAGCCCATTCCTGTGGGGAGTTGAGGAACGTCCTGCTCTGGCGGCACAGCAATCCCTCGCCGCGACGGCATCCCCGGTCGCGGCAGGTGCGGCCTCAGGAGGACGTTCAATCAATGCCGGCACGGCTGCCACGGTGCGCGTCGTCGTGACGGAAGACGTGCATTTGCGCAGCACGCAAGAGGTGTCCACCTATTCCATCGCAGCAACGGATGGCGAGATCGGGATCGTCTATGATTTCGTCGTGGACGATGAGAGTTGGGCGATTCGCTACTTGGCGCTTGACACGCACAAATGGTGGCCCGGCAAGAAAGTGATGATCGCTCCGCAATGGATCGCTTCGATAGATTGGGCGCAGGCCAAAGTCCACGTGAATCTCGCGCGCGAAGGAATCAAGCAAAGCCCCGCTTACGATAGTGCACAACTGCTCTCGCGCGAATACGAGGAGCAGCTTTATGAACATCATGGGCAACCCGGCTACTGGTTGAACTAAATCAGAACTGGCAAGAGTAGGACGGACTTTAGTCTGTCCTGCCGGTAGGACAGACTAAAGTCCGTCCTACCGGCAGGAACATTCGACTGCCCCACGAGTAGGAGGCCAGGAAAAGAGGATGGCAAGCCAAGAAAGACGTAATTTGACAAGCTTCCAGAGCGAAGGGGTTGAAGCGCTGGCATGCAAAACTGACGTGCTGACGGAGAGGTGGCAGCGCGAGCGGAGAGCGCGGCTGCTGGGGCAACTGGCTGTGAATGCTGAAATCAAGCAGCGTTGGCTGGAACCTCACCACCCTGAGGCACAGCAAGCTCGTGTGACAACCGGCAGCGCTACTGTGTCCCGCCCATTCCAGCAGCGCAGTTCCCCGTTCAAGGCGTTGCTTGCGCTGGGGAAAAAACCTGTCAACAACGCCCTGGCATACGTCGTTTCCATGCTCGGCCTGCATCGCCTGGCGAGCGATCAAACGAACAGAAGTCACGGTTAAGCGGACGCCAAAACAGCCATTGGTGCGCGCACCACTTTATTTTCTCGAACACGTTCAGTATTGGACAGCAGCCTAGTGCCAAACAGCCGATCATATGGACTTCAAGTAGTTATATTTCAGAAATGTTGACGTAGCTTCCTGCACTTCACTCACCAGCGGGCTAACGTTTGCGCTGGCACAGCGCGTTGGCCAATTCACACCCGAACAGCGCCTGTTGATCGAGATAGCGTTCTTTGACGGAGGCCAACAAGCTGTCCGGAGTAACCTACCGGCGTCTGGCGCAGACGGAAACTTTGGCAGACTGGACTGGCTGGCACACAGTGATGCGAAAACGCTGTTAAAGCAGCGCACGGCCACTGGCGGGAGAGGAAAGAGGTGTGGAATAATTGGCAGGGTGATGCGGTGAAAGCGAAAAGGTAAGAAGCAACAACGAGAGGTAATTATGATTCAAGAAACACCACAATCTGACCTGTTCAAAAAACAAATGGGTGAATCGCTGCTGCGAGAAAACCTCCATTCACGCAACGTCACGATTGCCAAACACAATAACGTTTACAACTGTGGCGACAATGATGAGTTGGTCTACTTCATCGAGAGCGGACAGGTAAAACTGCTCATGCTCTCGCCCGAAGGGCGAGAATGCCTGCTGGCCGTCCATACGGCAGGAGATCTTTTCGGTGAGCTGTGCCTGTCCGGCTTAGGCGCGCGGCTGGAAACAGCGACGGCGATGGAAGAGACGCGCATAAAACAAATCCCATGTTCCAAGTTCTTTGCGCGGTTGAGTCATGACTCGCTGTTCGAGGGCTTCGTGCGCTACCTGACGGTGCGGATTGCCGACCAACAACAGGTCATCGCCGATCTGGTGACGGTGGATAGCGAACAGCGCTTGGGCAAGACGTTGTTACGGCTGGCGCGCACCATGGGCAAGAAAGACCCGCGCAGCATTCGCCTCGAACCAAAAATTTCGCATGAAGAATTGTCGGAGATGGTGGGCACGACACGGCCCCGCATCAGCGTGTTTATGCAGCGCTTTAAGCATCTGGGGTTGATTGAGATCAACGAAAACAACTTCCTGATCATCAAGGAACAGAAGCTCTCGGATTACCTGATGCAAATCGCCTAGCACGCTGGCGCAGCTTGGGGATAGACAACGTAGGGGCAGAACCTGCGTGTCTGCCCCGGTCGGGTTTGACGTCAGCGAATCCGTC
>JANOWX010000353.1:0-13642 GCA_031418175.1 Acidobacteriota bacterium
ACGACTGCGCTGGTCAACGAAGCTTATCTGCGCCTGGTGGATTCCCGCCGAGTCCAATGGCAAAACCGCGCGCACTTTTTTGCGGTTTCGGCTCAATTGATGCGCCGAGTGCTGGTGGATTTCGCGCGTTCGCGCAATTACCAGAAACGCGGAGGCGACGCCGTTCAGGTTTCCCTGCACGAAGAACTGGCCGGCACGACCGAACGCGGAGCCGATCTTGTCGCGCTGGATGACGCCTTGAACGCGATGGCCAAAACCGACGAACGTGCCAGCCGCGTAGTCGAGTTGCGATTCTTCGGCGGCCTGAGCATCGAAGAAACCGCCGAGGTTTTGAAAATATCGCCTGAAACCATCAAGCGCGATTGGAACTGGGCAAAGGCCTGGCTGCTGCGAGAACTCAGCGAGGAAGGAACGCAAAACACTTAGTGCAAATTTCACCGCCGCAGGCGCAGAGACCGCAAAGGAAGCGCAGAGATTTAGCCGGAAAGTCTTTGTCTCTTTTGACACTCTGCGAAACCTCAGCGTTCTCTGCGCCTCTGCGGTGGAGAAAACTCTCTCAGTTGATTACCTCACGACACGCGGAGAAAAAGCCTTGAACTCGATTGAAAGACAGGAGCGGATCAAACAGCTTTTTGGTGAGGCGCTGGAATGCGATGACTCCAAACGCGCCGCGTTTCTGGCCGAAGCTTGCGGCGACGATTCAACGCTTCGCCGCGAACTGGAATCGCTGCTCGGATTTGAAACCGAAGCCGCCAATTTCATCGAAAAGCCAGCCGTTCACCTCGCTGCCGAAATGCTTGCCAGCGAACAAGCCGAATCGAAAACCGGGCGGATGATCGGCGCTTATCGCGTCATTTCAAAGCTCGGCGCAGGGGGCATGGGCGAAGTCTGGCTGGCCGAAGACCCAAGGCTGAAACGCAAAATTGCGTTGAAACTCCTGCCCGCTCACTTCACCGCCGACGCCGAACGAGTCCGCCGATTTGAACGCGAAGCCCGCGCGGCTTCGGCGCTCAACCATCCGAACATCCTGACCATTCACGAGATCGGACAAGCCTCCACGGAAGCTGGCGGCGTGCACTTCATCGCCACCGAATTCATTGACGGCCAGACGCTGCGGCAGCGCGTGGCGGCGGAAAAGCCCGGGCTGAACGTCACCCTGGACCTGGCGATTCAGATGGCCGCCGCGCTGGCCGCCGCGCACGAAGCCGGGATCATTCACCGCGACATCAAACCCGAAAACGTGATGGTGCGGCGCGACGGCCTGGTCAAGGTGCTGGACTTCGGCCTGGCCAAACTGGCCGAACAAGCGCCACCGGCTTTTGACCGCGAAGCGCCGACGCTCGCCAAAGTGAAGACCGATCCGGGCACGGTGATGGGCACGCCGCAGTACATGTCGCCGGAGCAGGCGCGCGGCGTGGAAGTGGACGCGCGCACCGACATCTTCAGCCTGGGCGTCGTGCTTTACGAACTGATCGCGGGCCGCGCGCCGTTTGCGGGCGGGAATGCGTTGGAGGTGGTCAGCGAGATTTTGAAGACGGAACCCGCGCCGCTCGCGCAACACGCGCCCGAAATTCCCGCCGAATTGCAGCGCATCGTCAGCAAGGCGCTGCGCAAGGATCGTGACGAGCGTTACCAGACGAGCAAAGACCTGCTGCTGGATTTGCGCGACTGCCGCGAGGAATTGGCCTTTGCCGCGAAGCTCGAACGCGCAGGCCAAGCGGAGAAACTGGAAGCCGTCACGGAACCCGCTGCCGCCGCGCCGACGAATGAAACGGCTGCCGTCAACACCACCTCCAGCGCCTCGATCATTCTCGCGGAGATCAAACGGCACAAGCGCGGCGTCACGGCGGCACTGGCGGTGCTGGTGCTGTTGTTGGGCGGCGTCGGTAACGGGTTGTATCGGGCGCTCGATCATTATTCATCCACCCCGACGCCGTCGGCGCTGAAGATCACGCGGCTGACCAGCACCGGCAAAGCCACGCGCGCCGCCATCTCACCCGATGGCAAATACGTTGTCTACGCGCAGGACGACGGCGGACAACAAAGCCTGTGGGTGACACAGGTCGCAGCCGCCAGCAACGTTCAGATCGTACCGTCTGCTCAGGTGAGCTACGTGGGCATCACGTTTGCGCGCGATGGTAACTTCATTTACTACGTGCGCACCGACAAGGAGAATCCGAACAGCGCGCTCTGGCACTTGCCTGTGCTGGGCGGCAATGCGCGCAAGATATTGGTCAATATCCAAAGCCCGATCACGTTGTCTCCCGACGACAAACAGTTGGCGTTTGTGCGAGGTTATGAAGGTCAGAAAGAGTCTGCTTTGATGGTCGCCAGCGCAGATGGCAGCGAAGAGAAGAAACTTGCTGTGCGCAAATCGCCTGACCTGTTTAGCTCCGGCCCAGCTTGGTCGCCCGACGGCAAGACTATCGCCTGTGTTAGTGCGAATCGTACTAACACCACTTACCGGTATGTCGTTGGGGTGCGCGTAAGTGATGGCGCGGAACAGCCAATTACGTCTCACCGCTGGGATATAGGCTTGAGTTTTCCGCGCGTAGCTTGGCTACCGGATAACAGCGGCATCCTTGCGACCGCATTAGAGGAGTCCCGGAGCCTGTACCAGATTTGGTATTTGTCCTGGCCGGGCGACGAGGCCCGCAGGATCGTCAACGACCTGAATAGTTATACCGACATCAGTCTGGCGACCGCCTCGGACACGTTGGCCGCCATCCAGTCTCAGCGCGTGGTCAACCTCTGGGTTGCGCCTGATGGAGAAGCGAGTCGCGCCCGACAAATCACCTCTGGGGCGGATCGGGAAGATGGCGTGCGCGGGCTGAACTGGACGCCAGACGGCAGAATTGTCTATCGCTCAGTGGCGGGTGGGAATTCGAACGTCTGGATCATGGCAACGGATGGTGCGGGGAATAAACAATTGTCAGCTAATGCTGCCCAAAATGAAGATCTCGCAGTCTCACTCGATGGACGTTATATCGTCTGGGCTTCTCTGCAAACACGCAATGGTAATCTCTGGCGGATGGAGATTGATGGCGGTAACCCGAAGCAATTAACCAATGGTGACGGCGAATTCACGCCGCAAGTCTCGCCCGATGGGAAGTGTGTGGTTTACTGGTCGGTACGGGATGGGATGTTGTGGAAGATACCGATTGACGGTGGCGACCCTGTGCAAGTAACCGATAAAGCAGCGGTAACGCCCGTCTTCTCTACGGACTGCAAGCTGATCGCCTGTAATTATTGGGATGAAGCGAGCGGGCGCTATAAGATCGCCGTCATCCCCTTTGCTGGCGGCCCGCCCGTCAAAATCTTCGATGAGTTGGGAGGGTTCAATCGCCCCCTGCAATGGATGCCCGATGGTCGTGCTATCGCATTCATCCGCACCACGAACGGCGTCTCGAATCTCTGGGCGCAGCCGCTCGCGGGCGGTGCGCCGAAACAACTGACCGAGTTCAAAGACCAGCGCATCTTCAACTTTGCGTGGTCGCGCGATGGCAAACAACTGGCGTTGTCGCGCGGCGTGGTCAACAGCGATGTGGTGCTGCTCAGCGGGTTCAAGTGAAAGGCGCGCGGCGAAAATGCTTTGCGGCTCTGCCGCTTGATGTGCGGAAGGTCTCTGACCTTCCGGGCGCTGTTCCCAGTTACAAGGGGCTGCGCCCCAAACGGTCGGGGCATAGCCCCAACAATTCAGTAGCCCTGCGCCGGACGGTCACAGACCGTCCGCACATCGGGCGGCGGAGCCGCAAAGACGGTACAGTCGCACTTGCCTGATCTGAACGACCTGCCGCAAAGACAAACAGGCCTCAATCTACTTCGAGGTGAAATTGCAGCCTCACTTTGATAAGCGGCAGCGACCCAAAACAACCTTGGGAGCTTCACGATGAAAATTGCAATCCGCGCCAGTCTGTTCAGCGCGTTATTGACGGCAATGTTTTGTTTGCCCGCCGCCGTCAACGCGCAAACCCGCATCACCACACCCAAAGCAGAACTCGGCTTCAACTTCGGCGACGATTACCAACTCGCCAACTACCGGCAAATCGCGGCTTACTGGCGTAAGCTGGCGCGCGAATCGAACCGTATCGTCGTGCAATCAATTGGACGCACCGCCGAAGGGCGCGAGCAATTGATGTGCATTGTGACCGCGCCGGAAAATCACCGGAAGCTGGCGCGCTATCAGGAGATTTCGCAACGGCTGGCGCGGGCCGAAGGCTTGAATGATGCGACCGCGCGGGCGCTGGCGCGTGAAGGCAAGACCGTCGTCTGGATTGATGGCGGCTTGCACGCGACCGAGACGCTGGGCGCACAGCAACTGGGCGAGATGGTTTATCAGATGGTCAGCCGCGCTGACGAAGAGACGCGGCGCATACTCGACGATGTGATCATTCTTTTCGTGCATGCCAATCCCGATGGCAACGATCTGGTCGCCGATTGGTACATGCGCAACGCGAAGCCGGAAGAACGCACGCTCAACGGCTTGCCACGGCTTTACCAGAAATACATCGGGCATGATAACAACCGCGATTCGTTCGCTTCGACGCAACCCGAAACCGAGAACATGAACCGCGTGCTTTATCACGAATGGTACCCGCAGATTCTTTACAACCATCATCAGAGCGGCCCGGCGGGCACGGTGCTCTGGTCGCCGCCGATGCGCGACCCCTTCAATTACAACCAGGACCCGCTGGTCGTGCTGGGCATCAGCGCGCTGGGCAATGCGATGCACACGCGCCTGGCGGCGGAGGGCAAACCGGGCGCGACGATGAAAACCGGCGGCTCTTATGACGGCTGGTGGAACGGCGGCTTGCGCAGCATGGCGGCCTTTCACAACATCATCGCGCTGCTGACCGAGATGATCGGCAATCCGACGCCAATGCGCGTGCCGCTGGTGCCGTCACGGCAATTGCCGAATTCCGATCTGACCTATCCGATTGCGCCGCAGCCGTGGCGCTTCCGCCAATCCATCGAATACTCGTTGACATGCAACCGCGCGGTGCTCGATTACGCGGCGCGTATGCGCGAGAACCTGCTCTTCAACATTTACCGGATGGGCAAGAACTCCATTGAGCGCGGCAGCCGCGATAGTTGGACGCCTGCGCCCAAACGCATCGCCGCGCTCAACGCGAAAATCGGCGACGCACGCGGCTTGAGTCCCGAACGCGAGCAGGCGCTATGGTCCGAATTGCGCGCGCCGGCATTGCGTGACCCGCGCGGGTTCATCATCCCCGCCAATCAGTCCGACTTTCCGACGGCGACGATATTCGTCAACGCTTTGTTGGAAACGGGCGTCACCGTGCAGCGCGCAACACGCGAGTTTCAAGTGGGGGGCAAAACTTATCCGGCAAATTCTTATGTTGTGTTGGCCGCGCAGCCCTTTCGCCCGCACGTGTTGGATATGTTCGAACCGCAGGATCACCCCGATGTGTTCGCCTATCCCGGCGGGCCGCCGACGCCGCCTTATGACAACGCGGGCTGGACGCTGGCCTTTCAAATGGGCGTGGTGTTCGACCGCGTGCTTGAAGGCTTCAGCGGGCCATTCGAGAAGATCACCGAATGGAATATCAAACCGCCGCCGGGCCGCGTGCAGTAAGGGCAGGCCAGCGTTCTAACCTGCTGTCTGTCTAAGATTAATCCCGTTGCTCGCAACCAATAACCCGTTGACAGACACAGACCCCTCGCATAGACTGCCGCCAGTGTGATCGGCTTACCTCACTTAATGCAGGATCACCCTTGAATGATTTTGAAACTGAGTTGACTGAGAGAGAGCACATTCAAGGTTGAGTTTAGCCAGTGCACACCTACCCCGACCCCTTAGATACGTTTTACAGCGACTGCAAATTAAATAGCCCAAGAGCGGCAACCTCACAAATTGCCGCGACATCCATTGCGTCGCTTTCATTCTTAACTATGACCGCCATGCCCGCCGCCTTCACGGTTGGGAAGCCCACAGGTTGTCATTGTGCCTCCGCAAAAAACAGTTCGATTCAACTTCGCTAGTTGAGCTTATGGAAGCCAAGTACAGAGGCGCGGAGTATGGAGGATCAGGCCCTCACACAAGCCTGATTCACGGTGGACTGGCGAAGCGGAGAAACTGCGATTCACATCTCTCGACAGGTACACCTAAGGAGTTAAGTACACAATGCGGACCTCACACACCCTACATTCGCTTTTTTATTCGTTGTTTTTGTTAGCAGCGCTAACCGGCGCCGCGCTGGCAGCGGAGCCAGGCGAACCGATACGCACTCTGCCTGACAATATCGCCGTGAGCGATCAGAAGCCCGGCTCGATTCTTTTCTATACCGTTTACACCTCCAACGCGACTTCACCGGCGGCCGAAAACACGCGGATCAGCATCACGAACACGGGACCCGCCAGCATTGGGGTTCATCTGTTTTTTGTGGAAGGCGCTTCGTGCAGCCCCGCTGATTCGATCATTTGTTTGACGACGAATCAGACGGCGGTGATTCTGGCTTCGGGCTTTGATCCTGGCACGGTCGGTTACGTGGTCGCCATCGCGACCGATTTGGCGACCGGCTGTCCGGCCAATTACAACTACCTGATTGGCGATGAATTCGTGAAGTTCGCCTCAGGCCACGCGGCCAATCTGGCGGCTGAGGCCGTGATGGCGCGCGGGCCGATCACATGCAGCGATACGGCGTCGCAAGTGACCTTGAATTTTGACGGGCAGATGTATGACCGCCTGCCCGCCGTGGTCTCGATTGATAACATCCCGAGCCGTGTGGATGGCAACGACACGCTCGTGATCCTCAATCGTCCATCAGGCAACTTGGGTGTTGGCGCCGATGCGCTGGGCACGATCTTCGGCATTCTTTACAACGACGCCGAGGTTTCAGCCAGTTTCCAAATCGGGGCGAGCCAATGCCAGTTCCGTTTCAGCTTCTCAAATTCGGTACCGCGCACGGTGCCGCGCTTTACCAACCATGTGCCGGGCGGACGTTCGGGTTGGGTGAAGTTCTTTTCGCTCGCGGGCACCACGCCGTTGCTGGGCGCTTCGATCAACTTCAACGCGGCGGCTGATGCGTCAGGTACAGCGTTCAGTCAAGGACACAACTTCCACAAGCTGCGACTGGTACCTTCGTCGAGCATAGTTATCCCGGTCTTCCCCGCGAACTGTTAGGCGCTTGCGGCGAAGCGCTTGCCAAGACCGATCTTCACAAGGCAACAGAGAGTGCACAAGGCTTTCTCTGTTGCCTTTTGTTTATGGTGCCAGGGCCGGTTCCTCGGTTGAATCGGCCCGTTCTTTGTGCCCGGCTGCTGGTTTTACCATTTGGCATGGCGTAAGCTGTGCCCGCCCAAATCCAGGGCGATCAAGTTTTGTTGGGAGACAAATAAAATGAGTACTGGTTGGCTTGCAGGTTTGCAATCCGAAGCTCTCGTTGCCCCCTTGTCCGTTGCTGATGCTCAGGCTGCCGCACAAGCGTTGGGGCACATCACCGGCTTGGCGGTCTATCCGCTTTCCATCACTGCGGCGCAGCACCGGCTCTACTTTCTCGGGCGCAAAGGCGCGGAAAAGTGTTTGGGTGTAGTGGCACGCAACGAGTCGGATTTGCGCGGATTTGAAGGCGCGGGCAGTTCCGCCAGCTTGAACGGCGCAGCGGTTCATCTGCTGATCGGTGCAACCAGCGCGGCCAATGCGGCGGCGTTGCGAGGCGTCTTGCCGTTTCTCATCCCGCGTCCGTTAGGCTTGTTGAAATCGGCCGGTTGCGGCGACCGTTTGGGATTGGCGACACCGGGCCACCTACGCGCGATTCGCCATTCGACGCTGGCGCCGATTCTGGCGCAGCAATCCATCCGCGAAAACGCGCGCACCGGGCGCACGCCGCAAGAGGTGATGGATGAGGCGCTCTGGGGCGTATTGCAAGAAGGTTGGCGCGACGGGTTTGGCGCGGACGCCGATCATTTGAAAAACACGGCGGACGTTGATTCATGCGCGGCTGCCGGATTCACTTTTTATACGATTGACCCGAGCGAGCACGTAGACAACGAAGCCAACACCGCACCCGTTGCTGTCCTGCGCGCCAAAACCGAGGCCTTGCCGTGGGCGGAACTGGAAACAACTTGGGCCGATACACAAGCACGCCTGCAACGCACGATTGATCTGGGCACGTTCAAGTTTGTCATCGAAGAAGAAGACCTGCTGCGCGCGACCGCGAAGTATGGCCGCGTAGTGACGCACACGGTCAGGATGTACCGCTACCTCGAATCTGTGATGAAGGGCAAACCCTTCGAGTTGGAAATGAGCGTAGACGAATCGGAGACGGTGACGACGCTGGCCGAGCACATTTACATCGCCAACGAACTCAAGCGGCTGGGCGTGAAATGGGTCAGCCTCGCGCCGCGTTACATCGGCGATTTTGAAAAGGGCGTGGATTACATTGGCGATTTGCAGGCGTTTGAAAAGTCCTTCGCCCAGCATCTGGCGGTTGCGCAAACCTACGGGCCATACAAGCTCAGCCTGCATTCCGGCTCCGACAAATTCAGCATCTATCCGATTGCCTCACGCGTCGCAGGCGAGTTGGTGCATCTGAAAACCGCCGGCACCAGCTATCTCGAAGCCCTGCGCGCCATCGGCAAAACCAACCCGCCACTCTTCCGCGCCATCGCCGCCTTTGCGGCGGGCCGCTATCCAACCGACCGCGCGAGCTATCACGTATCCGCCGAAATCGAAAAGATGCCGGATGTAGCGGCGCTGGCTGACGAGCAATTGACAAGCTTGCTCGACGATTTTCACGCGCGCGAGATATTGCACGTGACCTTCGGTTCGGTGTTGCACCACGCCGATTTCCGCGCGCCGTTCTTCGCCACCTTGCGTGAGCATGAAGAGACCTACTACGACGTGCTCGAAACTCATTTCGGCAAACACTTCGCGCCGTTTGATGTGGTGGCAAGTGCTGCCGGGGATTAACGATGAGCTACAAAGACATCATTACCATTGAACCGGGAAAACGCAGCGGCAAACCTTGCATTCGTGGCATGCGCATCACTGTGTATGACGTGTTGGAATATCTGGCGGCAGGCATGTCGCACGAAGAAATACTGACAGACTTCCCTTATTTGACCGAAGAAGATATTCGCGCGTGTTTGAGTTATGCGGCGGATAGAGAAAAGAGCCTGATGGTTGTTCCGGCATGAAGCTGCTCTTTGACCACACTGCCGAAATCGAAATGCTGTTGCGTTCGCATTACGACGACCTGCAACTTTTATTGACAGATGAGGTGATGGGCGTACTCACGTTGTTTTGATATGAACCAAACTGAACTTACCAAGCTATACGATTTCACCGGCCGCACCATCGTCATCACCGGCGGCACAGGCGTGCTGTGCGGCGCGATGGCCAAGGCGTTGGTTGGTTGCGGCGCGAATGTCGCCGTGCTGGCGCGCAACAAAGAAAAAGGCGAGGCCGCCATCGCCCAAATGGGTGGCCCCGGTCAGGCTACCGTAGTGGTTGGCGATGTCTTGCATACTGCCACGCTCGAAGCCGCGACGCGCGAAATACTGGAACAGTTCGGACGTATTGACGGCCTGATCAACGGCGCGGGCGGCAACACGCCGCAAGCCACGACACGGCCCGATCTGACGTTTTTCAATCTACCCGAAGAAGCGCTGCGTTACGTCTTCGACCTGAACATGCTCGGCACGATTCTGCCGTGTCAGGTGTTCGGGCGGCAGATGGCCGAGCAGGGCGAAGGCGTGATTTTGAATCTCTCTTCGATGAGCGCCATGCGGCCGATGACGCGGGTGATCAGTTATTCGGCTGCCAAAGCGGGGATCAACAACTTCACGCAATGGCTGGCCGTGCATCTGGCGCAACAGTATTCGCCGCGCTTGCGCGTCAACGCCGTCGCGCCCGGTTTCTTTTTAGGCGAACAGAACCGCGCCTTTCTGGTGGACGAAAAGACCGGCGCCTTGACGCCGCGCGGCCAGAGCATCATTTCGCATACGCCGCTGGGCCGCTTCGGTGAACCGGAAGATTTGTTGGGGGCGGTCTTGTGGCTGTTGTCGCCGGCCTCGGCGTTTGTCACAGGCGTCGTCGTGCCCGTGGATGGCGGGTTCTCGGCGTATAGCGGTGTTTAAGCGGTAGACCAGATTGCATAAAGTTCAACGTTTGCACAAGAGCATGGAGTTCAGCCTTTAGGCTGTTTAACCGCTACGCGGCCAAACCGGCAGCCTAAAGGCTGAACTCCATGCTCTTGTGCCGAGGATGCAGTAATGCTTTTCGGCCAAGGCCTCACCGATCAATTGTTGAATGAAGCGCAAATCCGCGCACTGGTCGCGCAAACCTTCGCGCAACATGCGTTCGCGGGCAAACGCGTCATCATCATCATTCCCGACAGCACGCGCACAGCGCCCATGCCGTTGATGTTCCGGCTCTTTCACGAAGCGCTCGGCGGCCAAGTCGCCAAGCTGGATTACCTCATCGCGCTGGGCACGCATCAACCAATGAGCGAAGCGGCGATCAACCGTCATCTGGGCGTGACTGCCGAAGAGCGCGCGGGCCGGTATGCCGGCGTCAACGTCTTCAACCACGCTTGGGCCGCGCCTGATGCATTGACCGCGCTCGGTGAAATCTCCGCCGCTGAGATCGCCAAAATCTCCGGCGGCATTTTGAACGAGGCGGTGCCGGTGCGCCTGAACCGGCTGGTGCTCGCTTACGATCAGATCATCATTTGCGGCCCGGTCTTTCCGCACGAAGTCGCGGGCTTTTCCGGCGGCAACAAATACTTTTTCCCCGGCATCAGCGGCGCCGAAGTCATCAACTTTTCGCACTGGCTGGGCGCGGTCGTGACCAACTTCGACACCATCGGCATCAAGCAGACCGCCGTGCGCCGCGTGATTGATCGCGCCGCGTCTTTCATCCAAACGCCCAAGCTCTGTTTCTGCCTGGTCGTCAAAGGCGACGGCTTGGCGGGCCTTTACACCGGCACACCGGAAGAAGCGTGGGAAGCCGCGGCGGACTTATCCGCGCAACTGCACATCATACTGGCGCAGCGGCCCTACCGGCGTGTGCTCTCGGTGATGCCCAAGCTTTATGACGATTTGTGGACGGCGGGCAAAGGCATGTACAAGCTCGAACCCGTCGTGGCCGATGGTGGCGAAGTCGTGATCTATGCGCCGCATATTGACGAAGTCAGTTACACGCACGGCCAGGTGCTGGACGCGATCGGCTATCACGTGCGCGATTATTTTGTGCAGCAATGGGAGCGCTTCAAAGACTACCCGCTCGGCGTCGTCGCGCACAGCACGCACGTGCGCGGGCTGGGCACATACGATGCCGCGACCGGCATTGAAACGCCGCGCATCAAAGTCACCCTCGCCACCGGCATCAGCGCGGAGCGTTGCCGCCGCCTCAACCTGGGTTATCTCGATCCCGCTTCGATCAAGTTGGATGAATGGCAAGACCGCGAAGAGGAAGGCATTTTGTATGTGCCGAAAGCGGGCGAGATGTTATATCGGTTGCGCCCGCGTGGCGCACACGTTTAGGCAAACCGTCTGATTTAGCAGATAAAATACTGGTTTGGCGCTGATTCGACTCAGCCGCCGTTTACGCATGAGGTAACGGAAATTGATTTTTCAGATTCGGGCAAGAGGTGTCACCTTTTGCCCGTTTTATACGTGAGGTCTTGTGAATGATGGTTCGCAATCATGAGAATGAAGTGAGGTCGAAATGATCGAATTACGCGCAGTGTCGCGTTCGTACGGCGACGGTAAAGTCGTCAATGCCTTGCTTGAAGTGAATCTGAATATCCCGCGCGGCGAGCGCGTCGCGGTGATGGGGCCGTCGGGCTCGGGCAAATCTACGTTGTTGAATATGGTCTGCGGCCTGGACGATCCGTCCGCCGGGCAGGTGCTGGTGGACGGCGTGGACATCGCCGCGCTCAGCGATGACGCGCGCACGCGTTTGCGGCGCGAAAAGATCGGGATGATCTTTCAGACCTTCAACCTGCTTTCGACGCTGACGGCATTGGAAAACGTCGCCTTGCCGTTGCGCTTGCAGAGCCTGCCCAAACGCGAGGCCGAGCAGAAAGCCAGCGCGATGCTGGCGCGCGTTGGTTTGAGCGACCGCAGCACGCACAAACCCGATCAAGTGTCGGGCGGCGAACGGCAGCGCATCGCCATTGCGCGCGCCTTGATTTTCAAACCGCCGATCTTGCTGGCCGATGAACCGACCGGGAACCTCGATTCCAAAACGGGCGAAGAGATTTTGAGCTTGCTGGATGACCTGCACCGCGAGTTCAACACGACGATTCTGCTGGTGACGCACAACCAAGAGGCCGCCTGGCATTGCGACAAGATTTTGCGCTTGCGTGACGGGCGCATCGTCAAAGAAGAGTTCGTCGTGCGCGAACACGCGGCTGCGCGTTGAGGCACCACTTGGAATGGCGAAGCCTTTGGAGTGCGTGCGGCACAGGCCGCCGCTTTGGTAGTCCCGTCATTGGTTGCCAAATCAAGAGGCATACCAAAGCGGCGGCCTGTGCCGCGCGCACTCCAAAGACGCTGCGCGTCAAAGTACAAACTATGTTTTCAACACTCGCGCAAATCACTTGGCAACAATGGCGGCAGCACCGGCTGCGCACGGCGCTGACCATCCTCGGCATCGCGCTCGGCGTGGCGGTGTTTTTCGCGGTGCGCACAGCGAATGTGACGCTGCTGTCTTCGCTGACGACGACGATTGAAAAGGTCGCGGGCAAGACGACCTTGCAAATAACGGGCGGCGAGGCGGGTTTCCCCGAAGCCATTTGGGACATTGCGCGCGACACGCCGGGCGTCAAGATCGCCGAACCGGCCATCGAGGTGATCGCACACACGGCCTTTGAAGACGAAGGCAATCTGCTGATTATGGGCGTGGACATGGTCGGCGACGGCGAGTTGCGCGAATACCAATTCGATCAAGAGCACAGCGAGATCGGCGATCCGCTGGTGGCGTTGGCGCAGCCCGATTCGATTTTGATCGCGCGGCCCTTTGCCGAAAAGCACGCGTTGAAAGAGGGCGACAAGCTGCCGCTGTTCACATCGCAGGGCAAAAAAGATTTCACCGTGCGCGGCATCTTTCAGCCCAAAGGCATGGGCGAAGTCTTTGGCGGACAGGTCGCCGTGATGGATGTTTTCAACGCGCAATTTGTTTTCGGGCGCGGCAAGAATTTCGACCGGATTGATTTGCTGAATGAACCGGACGTGACGGTGACGGAGTTGCAACAACGCTTACGCGCGCGCTTGCCGGCGGGCTTGGACGTAGATCGTCCGGCTTCGCGCGGGCAAGGCTTGGAAAACACCATCTCCGGTTTGAACATCGGGATGACGGTGAGCAGCTTTATCGCGCTGCTGGTCGGCACGTTCATCATCTTCAACACCTTTAGCATTGCGGTGAATCAGCGTTGGAAGGAGATCGGCATTCTGCGCGCGCTGGGCGTCGAACGGCCCAACGTGCAGCGCATGTTTTTGGGCGAGGCGGTGGTGATGGGCTTGTTCGGTTCGGCCTGCGGCATTGGGCTGGGCTTCGGGCTGGCGGTGGTGGTCGAACGCGTAATGAGCACGATTGCCGATCAAAGCTTCGGGTTGGTTTCGACGCGCCAGCCGATGGTGTTTAACTGGAAATATGCGGCGTTGTCGTTTGTGT
>JANOWX010000354.1:0-3233 GCA_031418175.1 Acidobacteriota bacterium
ACGACCTGCGGCCCCGAAGCGCCGATGCCCACCAGCATGCGCCCGCCCGTCAACAGATCAATCGTCGCCGCCGTCATCGCCGTCAGCGCCGGCACGCGCGCCGTCATTTGCATAATCGCCGTGCCGACGTTGATCTGTTTGGTCTGCGCCGCCAGCCAGACCAGCGGGCTCACGGCGTCCGAACCGTAAGCTTCCGCCGTCCAGAGCGAATGAAAACCGAGCCGGTCGGCTTCCTGCGCCAACGCGACGTTATCCACGGGGACGGAACCCCAGTAGCCAAAATTCAATCCGAGCCGCATTTGTGGTGCCTCCTGAAAAGTACAGCAAGCTTTCCAGCTTGCTGCTGAATTGATTTGTCGTGCTCGCGGTTTCTCGTGTGCGACTTGCCGCGAACCGCAGCAACCTGGAAAGGTTGCTGTACAACGTCAAAGCTGCGCACTGATCGCTGTGTTTAACCTCAGTTGACTGGCCGGATCATCAGCATGCTGCAAACGCATCACAACGGCGTGTGCCATTTCACTCGACGATGCTTCCCGCATCAAGCAAGCCAAATAAAACAGCCGAATTTGCGCTTCAACCAAAGGCTTGAGGATCACGCCCGCAGAAAGCTCATCAAATTGATTCAACCGGCCCATCTGTTCTCTTAGTTCCGCCAGCCGTGTCTTACCTGCCACACGCCAAGCGTCATCCGGCAATTGATCGAACATCGCTGCCAAACGATTGCTCACAGCCTCGTGCAAGCGATGCCGCTGCACATCGCGCACCGCCTGCGCCAGCAGCGTATTGTGCGCGCCTTCCCACGCTTCAAAAATCACACAATCGCGCAACAGCCGCGGCAGCACCGAGAAATTTTCCATCGCGCCGTTGCCGCCCAGAATCTCAATCGCCCGCCGCACCACCTGAGTCGCCGTGACCGAGGCGTAGTACTTGTTCAAGTTAATCATGAACCGGAAGAACTGCTTGTCGGTCTCGTCGGCTTCGCCCAATTCGATGCGGTCGCGCAGGTGCGCCAGATAAAAGCTGCCCGCCGTCAGCGCCATCACGTCGCAGCGCATCTCGGCCAGCGTTTCCTGCACCAGCGGGAAGGCCGCAATCGGTTGGCCGAAGGCTTGGCGGTGCTGCGCATACGTCCAGGCCACGACATAAGCGCGCCGCGCCGCCGCTGCCGAACCTACGGCGTTGTAAAGCCGCGAGGTGTTGATGACGTAATCCAGCGCGTGTTGAAAGCCTTTGCCCGGTTCGCCGATTTGATAGGCCACGGCATCTTTGAAATCCACTTCGGCAGTCGCCAAGGTCTTCGTGCCGAGTTTGTCTTTCAGGCGGCGAATGTGCATCCCGTTCAGCGAACCATCGTCCAAGCGGCGCGGCACCAAAAACAGTCCCAAGCCTTTCGTGCCTGCCGTAGCGCTTTCAGGCCGCGCCGTGATCAGCGCCAAATCCGCCGTCACGTTTGAGCAGAACCATTTCTCGCCATTGATGCGCCAGATGCCGTCGGCGTGCGGCGTTGCCACGCAGGCATTTGCGCCCACGTCCGAACCGCCTTGCACTTCGGTCAGAAACTGCGCGCCGTGATAACGCGTCGCGTAATTCTCATCCAGCAAACGCGGCAGGTATTTGGCTCTCAATTCCGCACTGGCAGCGTATTGCAAAATCTTGATCACGCCCGCCGTGCAAGCCAGCGGGCAGTTGTGCCCGGCTTCGCCATTGTAGGAAGACAGATAAAACAGCGCTTGCGCCAGCACGTTGTTGCCCGGTTCGGCATACACCGCCATCGCGCCGCTGCCGTAAATGTAACTGCCCGCCAGATGGTGATCGGCGGAATGAATGACTTCTTCGACACGCGCGCCCACGGCGTTGAAGCGTTCGAGGCGCGGCAGGTTGTGCGTTTCGTTGGCGCGGCGGACGGCGGCATCCACGACTGTCGCGGCCTCGTGGCCGAATTTTGTCAAACGCGGCTCGTGTGCGCGCAGCTTCTCAGCGCCCCAATAAAACGCCAGGATGCCGCGCAGATGTTGATCGGAGGTGTAGAAGTTTTCCGGCTGCGCCTGCTCCCAATCGGCAAGCTGCTGGCGGCCATGCGTCACCAAATCGCCGGGGACTTTCAACCGCAATTCTCTTGCTGGTGTGCTCATTGTGACCTCGCTTGGTTAAACGAATTAGGACTTACGCAGAAGCTCAAACAAACGTGGCGCAAGCGCATGGAGTTCAGGCTTCAGCCTGTCTTGGAGTTCACGAACACAGGCTGAAGCCTGAAATCCATGCGCTTTTGCGTAAGTCCTACGAATTTGGTTGATCGAACGAAGCTGGCGCGATAGTAACGCAGCCGCTGCTGAAGCGAAACTGCGGCGGCCTTATCACCAGCGGTTTCTACGCTTGCAACGCGTTCGCCCCGTCAAAATTGCGCTTCTTGACGCTCCGTGAGACCGTCCACTAGAATCCCGCTTTGTTTTGCGACGCTGTTTGTCGCAAGCACATCCTGATATGTCACCAACCTTGAGGTCGCAAAAGCATTAGCCATGAACGCCGTCGAAAAAGTCCTGACCAAAATTTTCGGTTCCGCCAATGAACGCCTGTTGAAAAAGCTCTGGCCCGTGGTCGGCCAGATCAACGCGTTCGAAGCGCAGATCAAACCGCTCTCTGACGACGAGTTGCGCGCCAAGACCGTCGAGTTCCGCGAGCGATTGGCACGCAAGCTGGAAGGCTCCGAAGAGTTGGAGAAAGAGGCGCGCAAGCTCGTGGAGCAGGAGGCGTTGGAAGAGATTTTGCCGGAAGCCTTCGCCTGTGTGCGCGAGGCATCGTGGCGTTCGACCGGGATGCGGCATTTCGATGTGCAGATGATCGGCGGCATGGTGCTGCATCGCGGGATGATTTCAGAAATGCGCACGGGCGAGGGCAAGACACTGGTGGCGACCTTGCCGGTTTATCTGAATGCGCTGCTGGGCAAGGGCGTGCACTTCGTGACGGTCAACGATTATCTGGCGCGGCGCGACGCCGAATGGATGGGCAAGATTTATAAGTTCCTGGGCATGACGGTCGGCATCATCCAAAACGACCTCGACGATTTTGAGCGGCAGGAAGCTTACAAATGCGACATCACCTACGGCACGAATAACGAATTCGGCTTTGATTATCTGCGCGACAACATGAAATTCGATGTGGCGACTTGCGTGCAGCGCGGCCATTACTTCGGCATCGTGGACGAGGTGGATTCGATCCTGATTGACGAGGCGCGC
>JANOWX010000355.1:0-12693 GCA_031418175.1 Acidobacteriota bacterium
CCGCCGCTTTGGTATGCCTCAATGAGCAAACCCGCAAAGGACTACCAAAGCGGCGGCCTGTGCCGCGCGCACTCCAAAGACGCTGCGCGTCAGAACAAGCACAGCTTCCACCTTTATCCGCCCCGCCCCACCGCCTCCAACACCTCCAACGTCTGCCGCGCCGCCGCTTCCCACGAAAACATCCGCGCGCGCGCAATCGCTTGCTTGCTCAACTCGCCACGCAACGCTTCATCCACGACCAGCCGTTCCAGTACCGTCGCCAACCCCGCCACATCGTAAGGATCGAAATACAACGCCGCCTCACCGGCGATTTCAGGCAAAGCGCTCATCCGCGCAGCGGCGACGGGCACACCCAACGCCAACGCCTCCAGCAACGGGAACGAACACGTTTCGGCCAGCGACGGATGCACAAACGCCAGCGCGCCGCGATAAACATGCAGCAACTGTGCGCGCGCGCAACCCGGCACCTGCGCCACACTGCCAGCCACGCCCAGTGCCACGATTTGCGCTGCGATCTCGCGCCAGTAATCCGCATCGGCCTGATCGCCCACCAGCGCCAGTTGCAGCGCAGGATGCCGCGCGTGCACCTGCGCAAACGCCGCCACCAGCGTTCCCAGATTTTTGTAGCGATGAAATTGCGCAACAAAAAGCAGATAAGGTTGCGTCAGGCCGAATTGCCGCAACACGCTTTCATCCAATGGCTGCGCGCGTTCCGCCGCGCCCCAATCCATGCCGTGATGCACGACGGCCAGCGTGTTCTCAGTGATGCCGAAACTCGCGCGCACGCGCTCTCGCGTATCGTGGCTGAAGACAATCGTCGCCGCGCTGCGACGCGCCGCCCGGCCCATCAACCAGCGCAGCAATTGCAACCGCCAGCGCCGCAACGTCGAACGTTCGTCATCAATCAACTCCGTCCGCAGCGGCATCGAGTTGTGCAGCGCCAGCACCAGCCGCGTGCGGCGCGGCAACCAGCCCGGCGCATACCCGGCGTTGGAAAACAGCACCTCCGGTTGCAGCCGCCACAGATGCCAGGGGAAGACGACCAGCCGCCAGAACAGCTTCACGACGGCCTTGCCGAGCCAGACGCGATTGGTGGCCGCCAAGCCTGCGACGCGCTGCATCCGCAATTGCGCGGCAGGCGCGCTGTTTGCAACTTCGGCCTCGACGCCAGCGAGATCGCCATTGTGTAGCACGATCAATTCATGCCCCGCCGCCAGCCGTGCCAGTTGCGGCAGCAGGTGCGCGAGATAAACTTTGCCGCCGCTCATGGCCGCTGTTGCGTCAATCAGGATGCGCATCGTGAATCGTCTTTCCCTGCCAGCTAATTCAGCAAAAGCTTTTTCAGTTTGCGCTTGCCCCATGACAATACGCCGCCCTGATAGTTTTGCCTTTGCACATAAGCATCAGCCTCGGCATGACGAATGATGAAGTTCGGATGCTGCAAAGGAAATGGCAAAGCTTCAGCCGGTTGATTGGCAAATCGGTTAGGCGCCAAGCTGGCGTAAGCCCGGCTCAATACCTTGCCAATTATTGAAGTAGGTGCCAAGCCAAAACGCCGCAATAACTGCTCAATTACAAAACCAGGCGTGAACGTGTGTGTGGCGTCATCATCGAATCCGATGTTTGAGACCAGGTTGACGCGCGGCACGATGCTCAAGCCGCTTTGCAACCAGCAAGCCAGCACCCATTGAAAGTCCCAGATATGCGCTTTGCCCGGCCCGTAAACCTCATCGAATAACTCAGCCCAGAATCGTTGCGTGCCTGCGGTTGCAAACTGACTTTTCAGCGCGCCATTGGCCTTTGCTGCCGGCCATGCGTGCAGGTCGTAATCGAAATGTCGCCACGCGCGCCGCCACGTCGCCCAGCCCCAGCATTGCGCATAGCGTGAAAAGTAATAGCTGGCCTCAACAGACTTTTTGCCGAAGAGAAAATTCGAGCCGCCGATATGCATCACCCGTTCGTCGTCGCGGTAATGTGCCAACAATTCTTCACAGAAACGAAAGAAGGCTGGATGTGGCACGCAATCGTCTTCCAGAATGATCGCTTCGGGAACCTGCTCAAATACCCACGTGATACCCGAAGCTGGACGCCAACCACAGCCCAGGTTTCGTTCCGCATAATTCCGCGTGACCTCGCAATCCCAATCCACTTGAGCAAAAAGCGCGCGTGCCGCCTCACATTGCGCCGCCTCACCCGGGTTCTCCACTCGCGGCCCATCGGCAATCACAAACAGCCGAGACGGTTTGACCTGACGCAAAACCTCATACACGCGCCGCGCCAGTTGCGGGCGATTGAAGATAATCACGGCTACCGGAGTTGTCAGTTGCCATTCGTTCATCAATTACAAAAGTCTACAGCGTATGTACAGCAAGCTTTCCAGCTTGCTGCGGGCGTCCCTTTCCACGCCTCAGCAACCTGGAAAGGTTGCTGTATCTGCCAGCCGAAACCAATTGAAAGCTTCACACAACGCGCCTCTTCAATTGCAATATCGGTGCTTCAAAGTAACGGAAAGATAGTGCCGCGATGGCGAACGCTATGGGAAATACAACCAGCGCACGCACGCCATAACGCCCAAACCCGCCCAGCGCCTCGACCGGCCAGCCCATCCGTTGCACCAGCCAATCCCAGCCTTGCAACAACATCAGGTGGACCAGGTAGAGACAATAGCTCCAGTCCCCAGAACGCCGCAGCCAGGTAGCCCGCCAAAAACCCGTCCAACTTGTGCCGCGTGCCGCCAACACCAACGCGAGCAGCCCGGCAAAAATCAGTTGCGCGGTGGTGTATAGCAACGACGCACCCACGATGCGCTGCCGCTGCAATAGCCCGTAAGGCGCGCCGAGCAATAAAACCACTAGCCCGCCAGCCCAAACAGCCATACCCAATTTCAGCAACACCGCTCTTTGCGTGCTGGAATGAAAGACCAGCGCCAACAAAGCGCCCCAGGCCAGGCCATCAAACCTGAACCACGAGAAGTAATAAACGTCCCAACCATTGGCAAACCCCAAAGCACGCACGGCTGGTTCACCAACCGCAATCGCTCCGGCTATCCACCACAGTACCGGCAGGCTCACTCCTCGTACCAACCAGGGCCAAATGAGATAGAAATGCTCTTCCACCGCCAACGACCACAGCGGCCCATAAACCAACGGCACGCCGAAAAGCGCCACCATGTTTGCCAGCAAGAAGGCACTCAACAAAACAAACTGGCCGGCGTGCTGGTATGCCAGTAAAACTACCAATAGCACCGCGAAATAAAGCGGCAAGATGCGCAATGCGCGCCTGGCATAAAAATTCGCCAGCGCGCCCGGCTTCCCCTTCGTGCGTAACAGAATACCCGTGATCAAAAAGCCGGAGAGGACGAAAAACAAATCCACGCCCAGCCAACCAAGATTGGTCGCCATCACGATGACACGCACCCAACCAGACCAAGCTTCATGCATCATCTGGTAGGCAAAGGCGTGATAAACCATCACCAATAACACAGCCACACCGCGGACTCCGTCCAATTCAGCGATGCGTTCGTCAGGCACAGAATCACTCAAGCGCAAATTGTGCATAGGGCGGCAGGATAGAACCGATTCACTCGCGGTTGAAATGATAGCTGACTGTTTGGGTTGGTGGTGTTGAGACGTGGGCAGGCCAGTGCAGTTGTGCCTGTTTCGGCATACGCGCCAGTCTGGTTAGCAAATAGATCGGCAGGGTTAGTTGCGCCAACTCTGTCGCCGCGCCAAACATCCCGCCACGCACCAATGCGCCGATAAAAGAGAAGAGGCCGCAAGAATATAACAAGACGGCGAGTTGCGTCTTCATATTGGCCAGCATCCAACGATAGCCCAAGCCAATCAGTAAGCCGAGCAAAAGGGCCCCTGGGATAATTCCCGTCCAACCGAACTCCATATACCATTCGCCGACCAGCGAGGTGCCTGCGCTGGCGCCGTTCAAATAAGCCAGCGGATCATAACGTTGCGTCATTATCCGGCTGACGTTCTCAGGTTTATCAATCCATAGCTGGCGCGGAACTGGAAAATACAAAAAGCGTAACAAGCCCGTGCCGTAGCCGTAATTGTAGGTGGTTGGCACCGTGTTGATGATGGCAATCAAGTAATCAAAGATGACGTTATCCCCCTGCGAATTCATATCGTCAATGACTTGACCAAGCTGTACTTGGGTAAGGCGTTCACGCACGGCCTCCGAGCCTTGATGCATGGTCGAGCGGATGTAGAGCCAGGCCGCAGAAAACATGATCAACACCATTAACAACGGCAAGACGCGCTGCATATTCAGCCGCTTGCGCAGGTAATGCCGTTGCAACAAAACAGCAAAAATAATGTTGACCAAAAAGCGGCGGCTGCCCGAATAGGTAATATCCACCACCCCATAAACCAACATTAGCCCGATCAGGATGTGCCATCTGGCTTTTCGCTCAGTATCGAGCAAGGCCAGAAAACACAGACTCACCAACCCCGCCCCTACCAGTGATGTCAGATTGGCGACATAAGGGTTTTTCGCTGAGATGTAATAGCGGGCCGTGCGTTCGGTGTTGAACGTATCCTCCCAACCACCACCCAGCACAAAAATCACATAGATATACGCCAATAAACCGGCGCCTACGAACAGCCATCCAATAACCCGTGCACGAGACAAATCCAGTTCCGCAAAATTGGTAAAACTCACCGTGAATTTGCGGCTCCGTCCCCAGTAGTACCCAATTAGAAAAGCGAATAATCCAAGGGTGCTGGCCAACAGGGCATTCGCCATCGTGGCCCGATCCATATAAAAACCCAGCAGGGTCGAGGTTTCACCCGTCTTCAACAGATAGAGCGGGCGCGCAATGTAAAAATATGAATAGAGCGTGACAAATAAGAAAATCGGCTCGAAGACATCAATTTTGCCATCTACCAAGTAACTATGGAGCAAGGGATAGCAAACCAGTCCGAACATCGCCGCCAAACTTGTCGCGTGGGACCAGTGCAGCGGCCCGAGCATGGTCAAGGCAACCACCGCCAGACCAATTGCCAGCAAAATACTAAAAATCGGCCTTTCCATTTTGCTTATTTACCCAGACAAAACGTCTTACAAGCGGCGCCGCACGGCCAGCCAGACCACCGCTTCCGACAGCAACGCTCGAAAGGCGAGGGCGAGGGTCACCCCCGACGCCGTACCCGTCAACCCGTATAACCAAGTCAATAATCCGCTACTCACTGCCAGCAGCACCAAACTCAACGTGTCGTGCCAAACAATCCAACGCGTCGGCACATAAACAATCAACATCCCACGCAGCAGTATTGAAACAACCGCAAAGGCGCCACCTGCCAACACAATCCAAAACAATTGACTACCCGCTGCAAAAGTTCCCGCGCCGTAAAGCAAATCGGTCAACGGCTGGCCCAACAACGCTCCCAACAACATCACACCCGCAATAACGGCCAGCATCAAGAAGTGCAAGCGGCGCAGATGTGCGAGCGTCTGTTCGCCTATCCGCTCCTGCGCAACCATACTGAGTAACACTCCTGAAAGCGGCTCGACCGGCACGACGACCAAATATGCGGTATTAGTCACCTTGAAGTAAACGCTCACCGCCCCCGCCCCCAGCAGCCAGCCGATGATGAAACGATCCAGATTCTGAAACAATGACTGCCCCACCACGCCCCAAACAAATACCCACATCTCGCGCAACATCCGGCGCACTTCGGGCAAATTCAAATATGGCGCGCCGCCTTGCCAATCAGCGTCGAAAAAGGTCGCCAGCCAGGTCACCAGCAACGGCACAAGGCCAGCCGCGCCCCAGCCCCAGTAAATGCCCGCATCACCCCCCAACCAATACAGCGGCACAATCAACAGCAACGCCAGGCCGTTGAAAATCTGCAGACTGTAAAAGAGCGCCAGCCGAAACCGCATCCGCCAATAGGTTTGCCAAATGTGATTGAGCACGCTGGCCACGCCCCAGATGGCAAAAGCCGCGACAACCGGCGCGTGTTCCCGCAACCATTCAGCCTGGCCGCGCCCTAACAAAACCAGCAGCAGAATCACCAACTCCGCCATGGCCAGCGCCGCGCCCAACAGCGCGGCCCCGCGCACCGCACGCGCCTTTTCAGCGCCATGCCATTCCTGATTGCGCCGCAACAGCAGGTTGTGCAGGCCGGCAAACAGTCCGCTGGCTAAAACCGTCGCCGTATTGCGGCCCAGCAGCAACATCCCGAAGGCCGCCTCGCTGAGGTGCCGTCCCAGCAGCGGCATCACCAGCAGTTTTTCAATCCCCACCATCGTGACATAAGCCGTCAGCGCCCAAACCGTATTCGCCGAAAAATCGCGCACCTGCGGATGCGTCAGGAACGCCTTGCCATCGGCCAACCAAGCTGCTGTTGGGCTGCCGCTGTTCATTGCGATTCTGACCGGTAAAACGCGGCGATCTGCGCTACCACATATTCCTGCATCTCCGCCGTCAATTCAGGATAGATCGGCAACGACAACACTTCGGCGGCGGCCCGTTCGGTCTGCGGCAAATCGCCGGTGCTGTAGCCGAGAAAGGCGAAGCATTCCTGCTGGTGCAGCGGCACCGGATAATAAACCTCGCAACCCACACCCGCCGCCTGCAAGTGTTTCAACAATTCATCACGCCGCGCCGCGCGAACCGTGTATTGGTTGTAGATGTGGCGGCGTTGCGGGCGCGTGACTGGCGTAGTGATTTCTTCGAGCGCCGCTGCGGCAAAGAGCTTTTCATACAGCGCCGCGTTGCGTTGGCGCGCGGCGTGCCAGCCGTCCAGATAAGGCAGCTTGACGCGCAGGACGGCGGCTTGCAGCGCGTCGAGGCGCGAGTTGATGCCGATGACCTGGTGGTAATACTTGGGCTGCATGCCGTGCACACGCAAGAGGCGCAATTGCGCGGCGAGCGTGTCGTCATTGGTCGTCAGCAAGCCGCCTTCGCCCGCGCCGCCCAGGTTTTTTGACGGGAAGAAACTGAAACAGCCGATGGTGCCCATCGTGCCCGCGCGCCCGTCTTCGCCATAGGCCAGATAATCGGCGCCGATGGCTTGCGCGGCGTCTTCGATCACGGGCAGGCGGTGGTGGATGGCGAGGTCGAGGATGGTTTGCATCTCGGCGCATTGGCCGAACAGATGCACGGGCATGATCGCTTTGGTGCGCGGCGTGATGGCGCGTTCGAGTTGGGCGGTATCGAGATTGAAATCGTCGGGCGCGATGTCTACGAACACCGGCGTCGCGCCCAGCCGGGTGATGGCGCTGGCGCTGGCGAAGAAGGTGAATGAGACGGTGATGACTTCGTCGCCGGGGCCGATGCCGAGCGCCATCAGCGCCAGTAACAGCGCATCGGAACCGGAGCCGCAACCAATGGCGTGTTTGACGCGGCAATAGGCGGCGGCCTCGCGTTCAAAGGCTTCGACTTCGCTGCCCAGGATGAATTGCTGGCTGTCAAAGACGCGCTCGACGGCGGCCAGCATTTCGGCGCGAATAGATTGGTGTTGTGCTTTGAGATCGAGTAATGGGACTTTCATCTCAGTAGTTCACCTCTGCAAGGATTGACGGTCGCGCGTGTAGGCCGCTGCCAGATTAAACAACCCAGGCGCGTCAAAGTACGCACGCATCCTTGCGTGCAGTCTCGGCAGCAAACCGATGGAGGCCGAATTGAATCCTCCAGCATCAAACCGTCCGCCACTGAGACCGCACGCTGGAAGCGCTGCGTACCCAGGTCATAACTCAAATTTCTGTTGATAGGTCGGCGTCTCGACGTGCCAGCCGAACTTCTCTTCGATCTTTTGCTTCAGCGACATCATCGCGTCCACTTCGCCGTGCACCAGAAAGACGGTCTTCGGCGCGCGTTTGAAGCCTGACAGCCAGCGCAGAATCTCGTGGTAATCGGCGTGGGCTGAAAGGTTCGGCAAGTTCTCGATATGCGCACGCACCGGCACCATCTGGCCGTGGATGCGAACCTCTTTTTCGCCGTCCAGCAAGCGGCGGCCGCGCGTGCCTTCGGATTGGTAGCCGACAAAGATCACCGTGTTGCGTTCGTCGGGCAGCCGTTTTTTCAGGTGATGCAGGATGCGTCCGCCCGTTGCCATCCCGCTGGCCGAAATCACGATCGAAGGTTCGCGGCTGGCCGTGATCGCTTTGGAATCGTGCACCGTTTTCGACATAACAAAGCGGTGCGTCGCCAGCGGGTTGCGTTTGTCATCCACCAACGCGGCCATTTCCAGATCGTGATCTTCTTTGTGGCGCAGGTAAAGCCGCGTCGCCTGCACGGCCATCGGGCTGTCCACGTAAACGGGCAGTTGCGGGATGCGCCCTTCGTCTTCGAGCGCGCGCAGCAGGTACACCAGCAACTGCGTGCGGCCCACGGCGAAGGCGGGCACCAGAATGTGGCCGCCGCGTTTGACGGTCGTGTTGACGATCTCGGCCAGATGCGCTTTCACGTCCAACTGATGATGCTCGCGGTTGCCGTAGGTGGATTCGACCACGATGTAATCGGCCTCTTCGACATTCGATGGATCGTGGATGATCGGCTCGTTGTAGCGGCCCAGGTCGCCGGTCATGACGACGCGGTGCATGACGCCATCCGCGCATTCGACTTCAAAATTGACGAAGCTGGAACCCAGGATGTGGCCGGCAGTGGTGAATTCAAAGGCGAGCCTGTCGGTCAGTTGCACGCGCCGGTGATAGGGGATGGGATCGAACAAGCGCAGCGCGTCGCTGGCGTCCTCTTCGGTGTAAAGCGGCAGCGCGGGTTTGTGCTTCGACGTGCCCTGCTTATTGGAGTAAGAAGCGTCTTCTTCCTGCAAGCGCGCCGAATCGGGCAGCATGATGCGCGCCAACTCGACGGTGCCGGGCGTGCCGTAAACCGTGCCGTTGAAGCCGTCGTGCACCAGCCGGGGCAAATAGCCCGAATGGTCAATGTGCGCGTGCGTCAGGATGACCGAATTGAGGCTGCGCGGATTGACCGGGAACGGCTCCCAGTTGCGCAGGCGCAGTTCTTTCAAGCCTTGAAACAAACCGCAGTCAACCAACGTGCGGTAGCCATCCACTTCGAGCATGTGTTTCGAGCCGGTGACGGTTTGCGTCGCGCCGAGAAATTGAATGTAAGCCATATTGTCCTCCGTGATTACGGCGGCCAATATGCCGCGTTCGCGCGAATTCTTCAATTGCTGTTGGGATCGCAGCAACGCGACTTCAGCCGGTTGCGCGGTCATTGCCTACGCCATTGAGGCCTGGCGCCGTGCGGTAAACCGCAGCGCACGCGCTGAACCAAAGGTTGACATCATTCAACCCGGCCCCTACCATTTCGCTTCGTTCGCACAGTGTTATTGCAATGGTTGAGTGCTGACACGCTCATCACCCGCGCCGCCCATACCAAGCGCAGCGAACTCACTCCGAACGAATATCCCATCAAAACCAAAATAGCAGGAGCAATGAAAAAACAAGCGAAGAGACGTGTAGGCATACTCGGCGCGACCGGCACCGTCGGGCAGCGCGTGATTCATATGCTGCGCAATCACCCTTATTTCACGGTGACGGCGCTGGCCGCTTCCGACCGCAGCGAAGGCAAACGCTTCGCCGACGTGTGCAATTGGAAGCTGCCTTTCGAGATGCCAGACGCCGTCAAGAACATCAAGGTTTTCGGCTGCAAACCGCCGCTCGATTGCGACGTGGTGATTTCCAGCCTGCCTTCGGACATCGCCGTCGAAGCCGAAGCCGCCTACGCGTCTTATCCCGGGGGCGGCTATCCGGTCATCAGCAATTCGTCGTCGTACCGCATGCCCGACGACGTGCCGCTGGTCGTGCCCGAAATCAATCCCGATCACCTCGACATCATTCCGTATCAGCAAAAGAAGCGCGGCTATGACAAAGGCTATCTGGTGACCAATCCGAACTGCACGACCATCGGCCTGGTGATGGTGCTCGCGCCGTTGCACAAGGCCTTCGGACTGGAAGCCGTGATGATGACTTCGCTGCAGGCGATTTCAGGCGCGGGCTACCCCGGCGTGGCTTCGATGGACATCATTGACAACGTCATCCCGCACATCGGCGGCGAAGAAGAAAAAGTCGAGATGGAGCCGCAAAAGATTCTGGGCAAGCTGACGCGCACCAAGATCGTCTCCGCGCCTTTCCTGGTCAGCGCGCAATGCAACCGCGTGCCCGTGCAGGACGGCCACCTCGAATCAGTGCGCGTGAAGCTGAAAAAGAAAGCCACCGTCGAACAGGTCATCGCCGCGCTCGAATCATTCACCGGCTTGCCGCAGGAGTTAAAGCTGCCGACCGCGCCGGCCCGCCCGATCATTGTGCGCAGCGAAAAAGACCGCCCGCAACCGCGCCTGGATCGTGATGCCGAGGGCGGCATGGCGACGGTCGTGGGCCGCATCAGCAAAGACACGATCTTCGATTTCAAGCTGACGCTGATCAGCCACAACACGATTCGTGGGGCGGCGGGAGCGGCATTGTTGAATGCAGAACTGCTTGTCGCTAAAAACCTGTTATGAGATGCTCCATGCAGGAGGACGTGATGGACAAACAATACGTTGAATATCGAGACAACGGCTACTGGGTGGCCGGGACGCGCGTGTCGCTGGATTCAGTAGTGCTAGCTTTTCAAGGTGGGCTGTCGCCGGAAACAATCGCCGCCGAATGTTTCCCCACACTATCGTTGGAGCAGGTTTACGGCGCGGTCACTTACTACCTCGGTCATCAGTCAGAAATTGATGAGTATCTGAACCGCGTGGCAGCCGCGACTGAAACGCTGCGGCAAGAGTTGCGTGCGGCTGAGCCGCAGTATTACCGCAAGATGATGGAGGCGCGCCGGCAACTGGCGGCAGTGCATGCATGAAAATCCAGTTTCAAGCCGACAACGATCTGAGCAAGATCATCGTCAAGGCGCTGTGGCGTGCCGAGCCAATGCTGGACTTCAAATCAGCGCAAGCGGCCCAATTGGACGGCGTGCCTGATCCCGAAGTACTGGCGCGTGCCGCTGCCGAAGGCCGTGTTTTGGTTTCGCATGACATCAAAACCATGCCCAGGCACTTTGCCCAGTTCATCCAATCGGCCAACAGTGCAGGCGTGCTGATCGTGCCACAGGGAACGCCCTTGACGCAGGTCGTGGACGACCTGTTGTTGATCTGGCTGGTTGATGAAGCGGCAGATTGGGTCAACCGAATCCGCATCCTACCCCTTTGAATCCCATGTTGATCGTCATGAAATTCGGCGGCACCTCCGTTGGCAGTGCCGAACGCATCGCCCAAGCCGCAGACCTCGCCGTCCGCAGCGCCCGGCAAGGTCATCGTGTCGTCGTCGTCACCTCGGCGATGAGCACTGTCACCAACAAACTCATCGCGGCGGCGGAAAATGCCGCCCAGGGCCATTGGCACAAAACGGTCAGCGATGAACTTTACGAACCGCATCGCCAGGCCGCGCACATCCTGATGCCCGCTGATGGCGCGCGCCGCCGTCTGGCGTTGGAGACTTTGCGCCAACGCATCGAACGTTTCGAGACGCTGTGCAAAGGCCTGACGATGGTGCACGAATTGACGCCGCGTTTGCTGGACGTGATTTCCGGCATGGGCGAACGGCTCTGCGCGCCCCTGCTGGCCGGGGCGATTGCCGCGCGCGAGATTGAATCCGAAGCCATCGAGGCCACCGAATTGATCGTCACCAACGACCAGTTCGGCGCGGCGGAACCGTTGATGGAAGCGACGCGGGCCAAGACGCGCGCGCGGCTCTTGCCGTTGTTGGAAGCGGGTGCGATTCCGGTCATCACCGGCTTTATCGGCGCGACCGAAGACGGCGTGCAAACAACGCTGGGGCGCGGCGGCTCTGACTATTCGGCTTCGATCATCGGCGCGGCACTGGATGCCGGCGAGGTTTGGATTTGGACGGACGTGAACGGCGTGATGACCGCCAATCCCAACGACGTCCCCGAAGCCCGCACCATGCGCGAGATCAGCTACAGCGAAGCGTCGGAGTTGGCCTATTACGGCGCGAAGGTGCTGCACCACAAAACTATTCTGCCGGCCTTCAAACAAAACATTCCGGTGTTGATCTTGAACAGCTTTCAACCCGACGACGCGGGCACGCGCGTCACGGTGCAAGGCCACCCTTCATCGCGCGGCGTCAAAGCGGTGACTTCGATCCGCAACGTCAGCCTGATTTCGATCAGCGGCAAAGGCATGCAGGGCATCCCCGGCATCGCGGCCAAGGCGTTTGCCGCCGTCGCCCACGAACGCGCCAGCCTGCTGATGATTTCGCAAGCGTCTTCTGAAAACAATCTCTGCTTCGTCGTCGGCGCTTCGGAGGCGGCCCGCGTGGTCAAAGCCCTGCGCGCCTCGCTCGAATTGGACTTGCTGCAAGGCCACATCGAAGACATCTCCGTTGACGATTCCATCGCCGTGGTCGCGGCGGTGGGCGACCGCATGCAGGGTTCGCCCGGCATCGCGGGCAAGGTCTTCGGCGCGTTGGGCACGGCGGGCGCGAACGTGATCGCCATTTCGCAAGGCTCGTCCGAACGCAACATCTCGTTGATCGTGCATGAAAATCAGGCCGCCGATGCGGTGCGCGCAATTCACCGGGCGTTTGAACTGGATCAACCTTCTCAATAAATCAAAAGGCAAACCGGCCTGAAGCGCAGTGTCAGTAGCCCGCGCGTCAGCAAGGGCTCAGGCGTGGCGCGTGTTACTTCCCAAGTTATCAGATCAT
>JANOWX010000356.1:0-4732 GCA_031418175.1 Acidobacteriota bacterium
CTCAAGCGTGGCGCGGCGCATTTGCGGCAATCGTTGCTGGAACCCGAAGCCGACGTGCCCAAGAGCTTTGCGCAATACCGGCCGGGCACCAGCGTGCCGGAAAATTATGTGCAGGTGCGGTTGGTGACACGCGCGGGCCGCCGCCTCAGTGGCGTGCGTGTCAACGAAGACACGTTTTCGATTCAGATGCGCACGCTCGACGGGCGCGTGCATTCGTTTTTCAAAGCGGAGGTGAAAGAGTTGCACAAAGATTGGGGCAAATCCGCGATGCCCAGCTATGGCGCGGTGTTTAGCAAAGATGAGTTGGAAGACGTGATCGCCTTTCTGGCCGCGCAACGAGGTGGCAAATGAAAAGCCTGTGGTTGTTGCTGTTGCTCGCGCCAGCCGCGTTCGGCCAAGTCAGCTACGCCCGCATCCGCCAAGCGAGCGCCGAGCCGGACAATTGGCTGACCTATTCCGGCAACTACGCGGGCTGGCGCTATTCGCCGTTGCGGCAAATCAACACGGCGAATGTGGCGCGGTTGAAACCGGCGTGGGTTTACCAGATTCGTGATCCCGGCAAGGTCGAGACTTCGCCGCTGGTGGTGGACGGCGTGCTTTACATCACCGAAAAGGCGCACGTCGTGACGGCGCTGGATGGCCGCACGGGCCGTCCGTTGTGGACGTATCGCCGCGCTGCGCCGCCCAATGCGCGCGGCTGTTGCGGCACGCCGAATCGCGGGCGGGCTGTGTTGGATGACACGCTGTTTCTGTGCACCTTTGACGCGCATCTGGTGGCGCTGGACATTCACACGGGTAAGCCGCGCTGGGACGTAGTCGTCGCTGATGACAAGCTCGGTTACACGATGACCGGCGCGCCGTTGGTCGTGAAAGACAAAGTCATCGCCGGCATCGCGGGCGGTGAATATGGCATTCGCGGTTTCCTTGACGCATATGACGCGCGGACGGGTGCGCGGGCTTGGCGTTTCTGGACGGTGCCAGGGCCGGGCGAGCCTGGACACGAAACCTGGGCGGGCGAGAGTTGGCGAACCGGCGGCGCACCGACCTGGGTGACGGGTTCATACGATCCTGAATTGAATTTGCTCTATTGGGGCACGGGCAATCCCGCGCCCGATTGGAACGGCGATGAGCGCGCGGGCGACAACCTGTTTTCGGAATGTTTGCTGGCGCTGGATGTGGACACGGGCAAGTTGCGCTGGCATTTTCAATTCACGCCGCACGATGTTTACGACTGGGACGCGAACCAGGTGCCCGTGTTGATTGACGGCGTAGTCAAAGGCCAGCGGCGCAAGCTGGTCGTGACGGCCAATCGCAACGGCTTCTATTACGTGCTGGATCGCGTGACCGGCGAATTCCTGAGCGGCACGCCTTACATCAAACAGACCTGGACGGATGGTCTGGACGCGCGCGGACGCCCGCGCCGCCGCGCTGACGCTGAGCCTACGCCAGCGGGCACGCTGGTTTATCCGGGCCTGGGCGGCGGGACGAATTGGTACAGCCCGACGTACAGCCCGCTGACCAAACTGTTTTATGTGCTGGCGCGCGAAAATCATCCGCAGGTGTTTTACAAAGTGGCGACGCCCTACCACGCGGGCGAATTGTTCGAGGGCGGCGGTGCGCGCGACCTGGCGGGCAATGAACCGCACGGCGCAGTGAAGGCGCTGGATGCGCTGACCGGCCAACAGCGTTGGGAATTCAAACTGCACGCGCCGGCAATGGCGGGTTTGCTGGCGACGGCGGGCGGGCTGGTGTTTGGCGGCAGTGTCGAAGGTTATTTTTATGCGCTCGACGCGGCGACGGGAAAGGCGTTATGGCGCTTTCAAACGGGCGCGCAAATCGTCGCCAATCCGGTCAGCTTTGTGGTGCGGGGCAAACAGTATGTGGCGATTACGGCTGGGCTGGCGTTTTTTGTGTTTGCCGTGGAGTGATAGAATGTGGGCCGTTCAACGGAGGTCTTATGGTTGAAGAAATTGTGATGGCCGAGCCTACAACCGCATACACAGAATTCACCTCATCGGCCGCGCCGGACACGCCGGCAGCGCTTGAGCGCGAATTCAACCAGCTTGCCGAACAATGGCGCCGCGAGACCTTGGCGCTGTCTTCCTCAACCGACATCGTGATGCACCCTGCCTACTATCAGATCATTGGTATGGGGCGCAGCGCCTTGCCGTGGATTTTACGCGAGTTGCAACAACGCGGCGGGCATTGGTTCCTGGCGCTCAGAGCCATCTCCAGACAAAATCCTGTCAGTCCGCAAGACCGTGGCAAGGTGAAAGCGATGACGGACGCCTAGTTGAAGTGGGGCAAAGCGCAGGGCTTTTGAATGATGCCGATGTCTGGCTGTTACGAGCTTGTTTAGTAATCGAGACGTTGAATGGAGGATTTAGCTTATGGCTATCGCAACGGAACAGCGGCGCACGGAAACAATGCCGCCTGAATTGCAACTGGCAATGGAGCGCACGCGGCGGATGACCGCCACCGCGCCATTGATTTCGACCAACCCGGAGCGGCTGGGCGGCACGCCGGTCATCGGCATCGAGCGTTTGCCGGTGGCCTCGTTGATCGAACACCTCGTGGCCGGTTACACCGTGGACGAATTCATCGAAGCCTTCGACACCGACCGCGAGCGCGTCTACGCAATCCTGGAAAAACTCAAGCAGGCCATCGAAGCAGGCTGGTTGGCCGAACCGGTTGATTATTGATGAAGCTCTTGTTTGACCATAATCTGCCGCGCCAACTCCGCCGCCAGCTCTCGCCGCACACGGTTCGTCTTACCAAAGAAATGGTTTGGAATCAGTTCGGCAACGGTGTGCTGCTGGGTCTCGCGCAAATCGAGTTTGACGCGCTGCTGACAGTGGATACCAACATCTACCATCAGCAGAACGTCTCGCTTTACGCCATCGCTGTGATCGTGCTGCGCGCTTACGACAACACGTATGAGTCACTCGTTACGTTGCTGCCTGAAGTGCTGGATTTGCTCGAACGGATTGGGCCGGGCGAAATCCAGTACGCCTATTTTGACGAGGCGTTGCGGCAGAGTGATTTGCGGCATGGCAAAGGCCCTTTCGCCAGGCACTAGCAGGAAGATTGTTACCTAAAGAAATCACTCCGCCGCGAATGTCCAACGCGTCGCACTACTCTGGAACTCGCCCGTCACGTTGCTGATGCCGAAAACCACGCGCGGTTGCAGCGCATAAATCGGCCCCATCTGCGGATCAAGCACCCAGCCGTATTTGGCGTGATAGGCGGCGAACGCTTCCGGCGGCACTTGCTCAGGCTGCATGATCGCTGCGGTTCCTTCCACCATCACCGAACCTTCGGCATGTTCGACACTGATCACGCAATGCGGATTGGCGGCCAAATTGCGAGCCTTGCGCGATTGCGCGCCAGTGCTGAAATAGCAAGCGTTGTTGACCCACACACACCAGACCGGCATCACGTGCGGCCGCCCGTCGGGCCGCCCCTCAGATCGTATAGTCGCCAGCCAGTAATTACGCGCCACTTGCAACCGTTCGACGGCCCAACTCCACGGCAACATTCCGGCGGTGTCCGTCGAGATGCCGTACTCAGGCATGTGCGGGCGGCTGGCTTGCGGTTCAGCTTGCGTCGTTTCAGTCATTTGAATTCATCCTTGTCACTGTTCAACTCAAGTCCGCCAGATGCTGGCGGTACCAATCAATCGTGCGTAGCAATCCTTCATCCAACCCAACCTCGGCGCGCCAGCCCAAGCGCGCTTCAGCCTTTTCAGCCGACAGGTATTGCGCGTCAATCTCGCGTTCGATTTTGTGTTTGAGCAAAACGTTTGGTTTTAACTGCCCTTGCTTGCCCGCCAATTCGATGATGCGTTCGGTCAAGGCCAGAATCTGTACCGGCGCGCCCGCGCCGAAATTGAAGGCCTCGCCGCGCGCCGTTTCGATCTGTTCGGCCAGCGTCAGATAGCCGCGCGCCACATCGTCCACATAAACGAACTCGCGCAACGGCGTGCCATCGCTGCGAATGAGCGGCGCTTCAGCGCGCAACACCGCCAGGATCGCGCCTGGAATGATGCGCGACAGATTCATATCGCCGGGCCCGTAAATGTTGGCGAAACGCGTCACCGCCACCGGCAAGCCGTAGCTGTGCGCATACGAACGCGCCAACACATCGGTGCAAACCTTCGAGGCGTCGTAAGGGAACAAGCCCAGCAGCGGGTAATCTTCCTGATACGGCAAATCGTCGTGCGAACCGTAAGCTTTGTCGCTGGACGCAACAACAACACGTTTGACGGTCTGGCTGACGCGGCAGGCTTCGAGCAGAAAGTAGCTGCCGCGAATGTTGGTCTCAAAGGTCGAGAGCGGCGACCGATTGGCCGCGCCGACGATGGCTTGCGCAGCCAGGTGGAAGACGGCTTCGATCTCGTATTCGTTCAGGATGCGTTCGAGCAGCGCGTAATCTTCGAGGTCGCCTTGAATGACGGTGACGCGGCGGCGCAGGTCAAACAGGTCTAGGGCATTGGCCCGCACGGCGTCACGTTGCAAACAAACGACCCGCGCACCCTGTTCGACCAACAGCCGCGTGACGTGCGCGCCGATAAAGCCGGGCGCGCCGGTGACGAAGGCCGTTCGATTTTTCCAGAAAGCATCAGCCATTACGTTACTCGTCGCTGCGTGTAAGTAACCCCCCCCTAAAGGAAGGTTTTCGTTTTCAGCCCAACCAAAACCTAGGGGGACAGAAACCCCCAAACCAAAAAATA
>JANOWX010000357.1:0-3171 GCA_031418175.1 Acidobacteriota bacterium
CTGCGGGCGATCTCGCCTTTCAAAACTCCTTCCTGGCGAATGGTGAGCCTGGCTTTGGCACCTGGCATTTGAAGATAGACAACACCATTGAGGAGATATTAGTACGTGGGACAATTGCGCCGGAGTTTGGTGGAGGCGCTGCGGTGGCATCCGCGCCCAGTGCATCCTGGAACAGCGGGGGACGCTACCCGGTTTGGGCAAGAGTTTCAGGCGGAACATTCACCGATGGAATATTCCTCTTTGTTCCGGTCGTCAGCACGAACACTCCGGCGGGAACGAACGTGCCCGTGGGTCTGACCGACTCCACGACCGGTACCACGCCGGTCTCACTGACGTTCGGAGCGGTAACGCAAGCAGGCAATACATCTCTAACGACGTCTTCGGGCGGACCAGCGATCCCGGCGGCCTTCGCCTTGGGCAATCCACCCGTCTTCTACAACATCGAAACCACTGCGGCATTCTCAGGTTCTATCGCGGTCTGCATCGATTTCTCCAGCGTGAGTTTTCCTCCAGGTTCGACCTTGAGACTGATGCACTTTGAGGGCGGCGTGTGGGTTGACGTCACGACCTCGGGACCCAGCGGTAACATTATCTGCGGGAGCGTCACCTCGCTTTCACCTTTCACCGTTGTTCGGGTGACAGGTACAAACCTTGCAATCACTAAGACCGTTGCGCCCGATCCGGTCCTCACTGGCTCGAACATCACTTACACGATCGGGATCACCAACAATGGGCCGAACACAGCGACAGCGGTGACGGTGAGCGATAACCTTCCAGCCTCAACCACATTTGTCTCCTGTTCTGCCTCAAACGGCGGCGTCTGCGGCGGATCAGGCAATAGCCGAACAGTCACGTTTGGTCCGCTGGCATCAGGCGCATCGGCAACTATCACTCTGATTACGACAGCGAATAGCTCGCTAGCCAACAATACCGTTATTAGCAACACGGCAACCGTCAGTTCTTCGACACCTGATCCTAATCTGATAAACAACTCGGCGACAGCGACAACGACGGCCTCTAACCCGCCCCCGGCGATCACCGGCATGACAATCTTGCGGCAGCAGGGCAGCCCAGCCTCGTCGTCACAGATCGCAACAGTGAGTGATGCTAATCAGGCCGCCAATACTCTGGTGGTCACGGTCAACGGCTCGTCGTCCGCGACAGTCAATGGCGTCACTGTTTCGAGCCTCAGCGTAGACAGCAAAGGCACAGTCACGGCGAATGTCGTGGCCGGTTGCAGTGCGACGAACGCCAGCTTCGCCCTGACCGTGACTGACAGCGGCGGCACCCCGATCAGCACCAGCTTCAACGTGACCGTCACGCCCAACCCCGCTCCCGTGTTGAGTTACACCACGCCGCAAACCGTCGCGGCGGGCGGCGCGCTGACGATCAATCCGCTGACCGGCCCTTCAGACAACGTCGGCGTCAGCAGCGTTGTGCTGCAAAGCGCGGGCACGTACACCGGCACCATTTCTGTCAACAGCACCACGGGCATCGTCACGCTGAGCGGCGCAAAACCCGGCGGCACGCATACGCTCACAATCCGCATCACCGACAATTGCTTCACGCCAACCGACGCGACGATCACGCTGAACGTCACCTGTCCCATCATCACGGTCAATCCGGCGACGTTAGTGAATGGCTTTGTCGGGGCGGCGTATAACCAGACGCTGAGCGCGACGGGCGGGACTGCGCCATATACGTTTGGCGTAACGACGGGCAAGTTGCCAGGCGGATTGACGTTGGCGAGCACTGGCGCGTTGACCGGGACGCCAACGGTGGCGGGCACGTTTAACTTCACGGTGACCGCGACGGACAACAACGGCTGCACGGGAACGCGAGCTTACACAGTGATTGTCAGTGGCAATGGTTTGCAGTTCTATCCACTGGCCGCGCCCGTGCGCTTGCTGGATACGCGGCCCGGCGCAAGCGCGAATGCGTGTAGCCAGCCGGACGCGCCGATTGCGGGCGGCACGTCACGGTTGCAAGCGGCCCGCAACTTCTGCGGGATTCCCGCCAACGCGCAAGCCATCACCGGCAACGTGACGACGGTGAATTCGGGCGGCGGTTACCTGACGCTTTTCCCAAGTGGCGGAGCACAACCGACCGTGGCGAGCACCAATTACGGCGTCAACGAAATCATCAACAATGTCTTCACAGTTGGTTTAGGTGTGAGCGATGGCGCGTTCGCCATCTTCGCGCTGAACACGACCGACGTGGTCGTAGACGTGACGGGTTATTACGCGCCGCCCAATACGGGCGGCCTGTTCTTCCATCCACTGACGAGCCCGTTGCGCCTGCTCGAAACCCGCGCTGGACAACCGGTCGGCTGCTTCAAGCCGGGCACGCCCTTGCCGGGCGGCGTGGATACGACACAGCAAGTCACGGGCGTCGCCTGTGTAGGCATTCCCGCCGCCGCGCGCGCCATCGTCGGCAATGCGACGACGGTGGGGCCACAGAGCGGCGGTTACCTGACCCTCTTCCCAGCAGATGCCACACGCCCGCTGGTAGCTTCGTCGAATTACAACGCGGGGCAAATCGTCAACGGGCCGTTCACAGTGGGCTTGTCGCCAGCGGGACAGTTCAAGTTGTTCACCACGGCAACGACGGATTTGGTCGTGGACGTGCTGGGTTATTACAGCACCGAAGCGAGCGACGCGAACGGCGTGGGCTTGCTCTTCACGCCACTGGCGCGCCCGGTGCGCTTGCTCGAAACACGCGCCACGCCCGCGAACCTGACGGGCTGTTTCAAGCCGAATGCGCCGCTCAATGGCAATCAGGTGTATCTGCAATCGGCGCGCGGCGTGTGCGACACCTTGACGATACCGGCGGCGGCGTTGGCAGTGGTCGGCAATGCGACGGTGGTTTCTCCGGTGAGCGGCGGCTACCTGACGCTGTGGCCGAGCGGCGCGCTGCAACCGACGGTGGCGACGTCGAATTACAACACGAACGATGTCATCAACCGGCACTTCATCGTGGGTCTGGGCAATGCGGATGGCGCGTTCAAAATGTTCTCGGCGGCAACGACCGAGTTGGTAATTGATTTGTCCGGTTACTTCGCGCCTTAGAGCGGGTTGCAATCGCATGTACGGTACAGGGAGCGGTAGCGACCTGGTGCCTTCGGAATGGTACGCACTCGGAGGCACCAGGTCGCTACCGCTCCCTGTACCG
>JANOWX010000358.1:0-15407 GCA_031418175.1 Acidobacteriota bacterium
GTTCGGTTTGGTGCGCTGCAATTGCTGTGCGCAAGCAGCCCTGAACTCTGAGTGGTTGGCTGAAGGATTAACGTAGGATTTACGCACAAGCGCATGGAGTTCACTTCAGCCTGTTTGGGAGAGTGCCAAGACAGGCTGAAGTGAACTCCATGCGCTTGTGCGCCGCGCGTTTAGCGTTCGATCAATTGCAGCGCGTGCGCATCAGGATCGCGCACCAGCAAGCCGCGTTTGAACCCCAGCACCGGCTCCGGCAATTGAATCAAGCCGGACGAGATCAACCTATACTTGCCTTCGCGCAGCCGCACGTGGGCGTTCTCGAGATCGCGCGTTACCAGTTTGGTCTGCCAATGCAACAGATCGTTGGCGCGCAAATCGGGCGGCGTCAGGCGGCCATCGCGCGGGGCCAGGTATTCGGTCAATTCGATTTGTTCGCCGCCCAACCGCAAGCGCACCACGCGCATGCGCAGGCCGAAGACGCCTTGCAGATGTTCGTATTCATCGCCGGTGACTTCGACATCCGAGACTTTCTCAAAGGACAAAACTTTGGTGAAGAAGTCGAGCGAGCGTTCCATGTCACTGACCGTGAAGCCGGGGGCGTCCACAGCGCTGACGAGCGGCGTTTGTGCCAGCGCCGCAAAGGGCAACAGGCTAAGGGCGAAAAGGAAAATGATCTGTCTGGTGAATTTTGAAATAAGCAATCGGTGCATAACTTGGTTCTCCTGCCTGAATTCGATTCGGCGCTGGTAAAATCCCGGCGCGGGCGCTTAGAATTCCCGCACCATAGTTGATTTTTCAGTACAGTGAACGGAGTGAAACTTATGCAAGCCGTAACCTTGAACATGCCTGAACCGCTTTATCAACGCGCCAAACACGCGGCGGAATTGCTGCGCAAGCCGTTGGCTGAAACCCTGGTGGATACGCTCGAAACAACCTTGCCCAAATTGCCCGTGCTCGACGAGGTGCCGCAAGAGATGAAAAATGAATTGGCGGCGATGGCGCACCTGAGCAATGAGGCTTTGCAGAATTTAGCCAATAGCGTGATGACCGACGCGCGCCAGCAATTGCTGCATGACCTGTTGGATGAGCAAAATCAGGGCGCCATCACCGAGGTTGGACAGCGCACACTCGTTGAATTGATGAGCGAATACGGCCGCCAAGTCTTACGCCGCGCGCAGGCTGCCGCGTTGCTGATGGCGCGCGGGCAGACACCGGTTCTCAATCCGCTTCCTGAATTATCATGAGCCAGGTTTATCTTTCACCAGCGCTGCGCCGCCGTGTCAGCGAATCCGCATGTTACCGTTGCGGTTATTGCCTCACTTCACAGCGCTTCATCGGCCAGCTTTTTCATCTCGAACACCTCATTCCACTGGCGGCGGGCGGCCTTTCGCTGGAAGAAAACCTGTGGCTGTCTTGCCCGCTTTGCAATGGTTACAAAGGCGTTCAAACGCACGCTTTTGATCCTGAGACCGGCGCACTGATGCCTTTGTTCAATCCGCGAACGCAACGTTGGCCTGAACATTTCCGCTGGAGCGATGACGGCGAAAACATCAGCGGCCAGACGGCCGTTGGACGGGTGACGGTTGTGGCGTTGCGGCTCAACAATGAACTCGCTCGCCAAGCGCGCCGTCTGTGGGTTACCGCCGGTTGGCATCCGCCAGTTGATTAGGCCCGCCCGGCAGCCTCAGCCCAGCCGTTCCAGCAAATGCTCGCCCACCCGCAACGCATTCGCCATGATCGTCAACGCCGGATTGACCGCCGCACTCGACGGGAAAAAGCTGCCATCCACCACATACAAATTATCCACCTCGTGCGCGCGGCACTGCGCATTCAACGCCGAGGTTTGCGGGCCATTGCCGAACCGGATCGTGCCGTTCTGGTGCGCGACGGCGGCCAGCGGCAGGCGGTCGCCGACGAAGGCATTCAGCGGAATCAGGTGTTCGTGGCAATCGGCCTCTTTGACCAGTTCTTTGACCTTGGCGTAAAGCCGTTTGTGCCCTTCGAGATTGTTGGGCGTGTACGCACAGCGTATGCACTTGCTCTTGTTCGGCTGGCGTTCGTCCAGCATCACGCCGAGCGGGACGTGGAAAGGTTGATGGCCCAGCCGCTGCAAGTCTTCGACCAGTTTTTGAATGCGCGGCTCGTGGCTGACCGCCGGGTGCAAGTAGGGCGCGCTGGCCCAAGGGTCGGTCGGGTCTTCGCCGCGCTGGCCGTGCACGTGGTAAAGATGCTCGGCCTGTGTGTAATACGGTTCCAACTCGGCATAACTGATCGGCCAGGCCGGCGAGATGCCGCCGTGATGTTTTAACTCGCCAAAATCCTGTTCGCGCAAACGGAATAACGCCGCGCCATAAAATTTGGTGTTACCGCCGACGTAATAGTTGGTATGCGGATGTAACTCCTTGCCGTTTTTATCGCGCCAGGTTTCGGTCGTGTTGTACTTGGCGTCTTTGACCACGGCGCGTGAATTCCAGTTATCTTGCTCGCGCGGCAAATAACCGCCGCGTTCGAGTAACAAAATGCGCTTGCCAGACGGGGCGAGTTTATAGGCCAAGGTGCCGCCGCCCGCGCCCGTGCCGATGATGATGACGTCGAAATGTTGTGAGTTAGTCATGGTGACTCCCTTGTGTTTCCCTGCAATTGATTGCCGTCGCCAGTTCGCGTAGGGGTTTCGCCTACAACTGTTAGCACCGTTGCCCGGTAGCTTCCTGGTGTTTAATCCAAGCACACGCCGGGAAAATTCCAAGCGCCGGGGGAAAATGCTTTCAGATGGCAAAGCATTCATTTTAATCAGGGTTTAGCGAAAAATACCTCGCCACTCGCCAAGCGCTTGCATATAATGCGGAAGTCAGTGGTGGTGGTGTGGTGCTGATGTTTGGTATATCCCCAAGTCCGTTGTTAAACGCTGCCGGTCAAATACGTCAGCGTATTGCAAGCTCAGTTACCTTCCTACCCAAAGTACTTTTGCTGGTGATCTATCACGCTATTCAACATTTCGAATAATATCCCGCGCCCAAGTATTTCTTCTCTCCGGCGCCACGTTAATCCTAATAACAAGCAGGAAAATACTGGGCTGAATTTTATGTTACTTACGTTTAGTAAGACGGTGCTTGGTTCACCGGTGGGAAACGGTCAACGGTTTGGCTCAAACCCTGGGTAAGCACGTTTGGAAAGCGACCTTGATGTTATGAAACAGCGAGTAATGATTGCCGAGTCTGATGATAATTTGGCCGGGCTGCTGGCCGATCAATTGCGCGCGGCCCGCCCTGATTTGGAAGTTCGCCGCAGCGGCGATGCGAGCCGCTTGTTTGAACAGATGCAACAACATCTGCCCGATCTGCTGATCGCTGATTTGCGCTTACCGGGGTTGAATGGCGCTGAACTGTTACCAATGGTGCGCGATTTTGCGGCGCGGCTGCCCGTCATTGTGATGGCCGCCGAATGCCGGCCCGACGAACGGCGCGTGGCTTTGCGTTATGGCGTGAGCGGCTGGCTGGAAAAACCGTTCAAGCCGGAAGAATTGCTGAGCACGGTGGCCTGGGCCTTGCGCGATGAAGTGCGGGTGCCCGATTGGCGCGAGCGTTTGGCCGAGAGTGCTTTCGCGCTCAAGGCCGTGGCCTCGGCCATGTCGGCCGCGAAACTGAACGGCGCGCCGAACAGCCCCGCGTTTGACTTCACAAACCCCGCGTCGGTCAGGTATGCGGCGCAAAACAAAGCCGAAAAGCCACCTGCCAACCAAGCCACGCTCGCGCCAGCGGTTGCCTCAAGCGTTGCACCCGGCACCTCACATTGGGGCGGCTCTGAAGTGGCGATCATTCAATTGAATGACGCCTTCCCGGTGTCAAACACAAGCCTGTCTGAAGCTCAGGCAGCAGCCACCGGCGAGTTGGCGTTGAGCGCCGCCGCCGCGATTGAAGTCGTGTCACTTGATACGGCGCCGGTTCACACTGTGCCGCCCTTGCCCGGCAGCCAGCCTGACAAAGAGATTGTCAGCCCGGCCTGGATGGCCAGCTTGTTGGTGGACGAGCAGTTTTTAGAAACGCCGCCTACCTTGCGAGCCGATTTGATGCAGCCCAGCGACCTGGGCCAGCGCTGGATTTATCAGGCTGGCAAGTACTGTTTGAAAACTTCGCGGCGGCTTTGTTTTGACGATCCGGCGGCGGCGAACGCCTATCTGGAAAGTTACCTGCATGAACATGCCGCGCTGGGTGAGTTGTACCCGGATCACACCTTCTTTGTGTTGACGCCCGATGAACAGGGGCGTTTTTGGCTGTGGGCGCTTGCGCCCTGGCTGGTCACGCTCGAGATGGAATTGGCGGATGCCGTCAACCAAAACGACGAGGTCGCGTTGGCCGCTGGGTTGTGCAAATTCGCCGAAGCCGTCCAGCGCTCACTGCAATTGGCGTTGCAAAAACATTTGCTGTTAAACGTTCATCCCGCCAATTTCGCTTCGATGTATGCGGGCGGCCCGTTGGTTTATGTGGCGGATGAGATCGGCCACGGCACGCGCTTGCCTGACATCGGCCAGGCGCTGTTTGCGTGCGCCACCGAATTCGCCGAATGGCCCCAGGCGTTGAATGTTTACCGCGACTTGCTGGGCGTGGGCATCAGCCACCGTTTCAGCCGCGAACAGGTGCGCCAACTGGATTTGTTGCGCGCGGTGAGCGAGGTCCCGCTCGAGACCGAAGCCATGCGCGCAACGCAGGCGCAGCTTGTCGCACGCATTCAAGCTTGCGCAGCCTGAATCGAAGCACAAACATTGGGACAGTTACAACCACGGGGAACACGGGGAGCACTGGGAAAACCAAGCAACATAAACATCCCCGTGTTCCCCGTGTTCCCCGTGGTTTGACTGTGTGCCATTCAGCCTCATTGGCCAGAGGCTGCGGCTAGGCCTATCCGTTCAAACCTTTCCGATTTCCCGCGTCTGGCGGAATAAAACCAAGCCCCGCCGCGATTAAGCTGGCGTGCCACGTTGGGTGCACGCAAGGAGGGGGGGGCTTATGTCGCTTTATTCCGCCGCCGCGCTGGTGGCTGTCGAATTCGATCCGGCAGCGCCGCCACTTTGGCAAATCGAAACACCGCCGCTGGCGCTGCAAACAGAGCGCTATGAATTGAGTTTGGCGCGCACGGCCGCCGAATTGGACGCCGTGCTGCGCTTACGCTTCGAGGTTTTCAATCTGGAGTTGGGCGAAGGCCTGGCCGCTTCGTTTTTGACCGGCCGCGATGAAGACGAGTTCGACCGTCAATGCCAGCACCTGATCGTGCGCGACCGGCGCGACGGCAAGATTGTCGGCACTTACCGCCTGCAAACGAACGAAATGGCCGCCGCGGGCCGGGGCTTTTATGCGGCGACCGAATTCGACCTGACGCAATTGCCCGCGCGCGTGCTGGCGAATGCGCTGGAACTGGGCCGCGCCTGCATCGCCCAGGAACACCGGCACACCGAAGTCTTGTTGCTGTTGTGGCGCGGCATCGCGGCCTATTTGCAACACACCGGCAAACGCTATCTATTCGGCTGCTGTTCGCTGACCAGCCAGGATGCGCGCGCGGCTTGGGCGCTGACGCGGCAACTGGCGCAAGGCGGACATTTCGACGTTGAGTTGTTTGTACCGCCGCAACCGGGGTTTGAATGTGAACTGGATGAGGACGGGGCGCTGCATGGATTGGGCGCGACAACGCAAGAGGCGCAGATGCCCAAGCTGTTTCGCAGCTATCTGCGCTTCGGCGCGAAAGTCTGCGGGCCGCCGGCCATTGACCGCCAGTTCAAGACGATGGATTTTTTTGTGCTCTTCGACATTGAGGCGCTGGATGGCCGCGCCCGGCAATTGTTGTTTGAGACGCGCGGAGGGCAGACGCAATGAGTTCTTTGCGCGTAGCCCGCAAAACAGTTTTGTTCCTTGCTTTGACCTTGGGCGGAACTTTGCTTTGGCTGGCAGGCGCGGCGTGTCTGGCGTTTTCAAAACCGGCACAGTGGCATTGGCGCGGAATCGCCTTTCGTTATTGGGCAAAAGCGATGGTCTGGCTGTTCGGCTTGCAACTCGAGGTCAGTGGCCCGCCGCCCGCCGCGCCTTTCATGCTGGTGGCGAATCATCTGAGTTATGTGGATGTAATCGTGCTGGCCGCGCAATTCGATTGCGTCTTCGTCGCCAAAAGCGAAGTCGCCGCGTGGCCGCTCTTCGGTTGGTTGAGCCGGCGGATGAATACGATCTTTATTGATCGAAACCGCAAACGCGACCTGTTGCGCGTCAACGCGCTGCTGACAGCGGCGTTGGCCAGTGGGCAAAACGTCGTGCTTTTCCCTGAAGGCACCACGACGGCGGGCGCGGATGTGCTGCCTTTCAAATCCAGCTTGCTGGAGCCGGTGGTGCGCGCGGGCCGCCGTGTGGCCTACGCAAGTTTGAGTTACTGCACCGCGCTGGACGAAACGCCCGCCTCCGCAGTGGTTTGCTGGTGGGGCGACATGGAATTTGTGCCGCACTTGCTAAAGTTATTTGCGCTGCCCGGATTCACGGGCGCGTTGGTTATTGGCGCGGAGGCTTTGTACGCCAACGACCGCAAGGTGTTGGCAAAACGTTTGCACGCAGCGGTTGAGTGCGATTTGGCAAGCGCGCACCGCTTGGCAGAACAAACGTCCACGCCAGTCGAATGGCGTTTAGTCAGTGCGCCACAGCTTGGCCGTGTTTCAGAAATGATCGAGCAATGAGGCGGCAGGAGCAGGCATGAGTTACCCCGTTACAACTGAACCTGAAACAAGCGCAATGGCGCCCGCAGCCTTGCTCGCCGCCAATCTGCACATCTTGCGGCAAGGCGTGGAATTGCTCGCGCAAATTGACGATGAGCAATACACGCTGACGGCGGGGCCGCTGTTTGCTTACGGCGTGGGCAGCCATCTGCGGCATTGCCTTGATTCGTATGCCTGCTTTTTGCAGGGCTTGCCCCAGGGGCGCATTGATTACGACCGGCGCGAACGCGTTGAGTTGACGGCGCAGGATCGCGGCTACGCCAGCACGCGCCTGGCGTGGACGATGGAGTTGTTGCCAGAGACGCTGGCGCAGGAACTGTCCGATGAGTTGCGCGTGCGGCAGGATGGCCCGCACTGGGCGGCGTCGTCGGTGGCGCGCGAGTTGCAGTTTTTGCTCAGCCACACGGTGCATCATTACGCGTTGATCGCGCTGATACTGCGGCTGCAAGGCTTCAATCCGGCGGCGGAATTCGGCGTCGCGCCTTCGACGCTGGAACATTGGCAACGCGCTGAACCGACGCGCAACCCAAACGAAAGCCCAAATGAAATGGAGGCCGTATGTGCACGGTAAGCTGGGTTCACACGGCCACAGGCTACGACCTGTTTTGCAATCGTGACGAACGCCGTTCGCGTCCGCCCGCGTGGACGCCGCGCCTACGCGAACGGCACGGTGTGCGGTTCATTGCGCCGATTGACGGCGCGAGCGGCGGCGCCTGGATCGGCGTCAATCAATTCGGATTGACACTGGCCTTGCTCAATCGTTACGACGTGCCAGCGGGCCCGGCGCGCGACGAATATCTGAGCCGGGGTTGGTTGTTGTTGGAACTGCTCGACAGCCGCGCGCCGCAACACACGCAGCAGCGTTTGCAGGCGCGGCGTTTGACCGCGTTTCAACCATTCACCTTGGCTGCGGTGGCGCTAGGCGAAGCGGCGCGCTTGTTTCAATGGGATGGCTGCCGGTTGACGGTCGAGGCCAATGCCGAAGCGCAATTGCCGTTGATCTCTTCGTCGTTTGCGACCGCGCGCGTGCTTGCCGCACGCCGCGCGCAATTCGCGCAACTGCCCGCCAATGTTGACGAACGCCGTGCGGCGCTCGCCCGCTTTCATCAGAGCCACGCGCCCGCGCCCGGCCCCTTTTCAGTCTGTATGCACCGCGACAACGCCCAGACGGTCAGTTATTCGCACCTCCAAATCGCCGCGCCACAGATCGCCTTCAACTACTTCCCGCAAGCGCCTTGCGCATCCGCCGGAGCCGCACCCTATGCAACTCGCCTGGAACTCACCGTTGCGTAACGCGCGCGGCTTGGCCGTTGTCAGCACAGCGGGCCTGTCGTTGTGTCTGGCCGCGCTGGCCGCGCGCCAACCACTCACCGCCGAATTCAAAAGCGCGCTGGGGCAATTCTTTGCCATCGCCGCTGCGACGCTGGTGAGCGAAGACCTGACGACGATCAACGCGGGCGTCTTGATTGCGCAAGGGCGCATCGGCGCGCCGTTGGGCTTGCTCGCCTGCTTTTTCGGCATCTTCATTGGCGATGTGTTGCTGTTTTTGGCGGGCCGTTACCTGGGCCGCGCCGTCGTTCAGCGCGCGCCGTTGAAATGGTTGCTGACGCCCGCCGCCGTCGAACGCAGTTCCGCCTGGTTGCAACAACGCATGCGTTTGGCGACGTGGCGTGGGCGACGCGCGTTGGTGGGTTGGTGGCGACGCTGGTCGCGCTGGGAATTTTGGCCGCCCTATGTTTTCTATCCGCCGGTGTTGCTTTATCTGCTTTGGCTGTCGGTTCGGCAGCGCAGCCTGACGCTGTTTACCGCCGTCAATCCGGCGATCCCAGCCAGCGGTTTTGTCGGCGAATCGAAAGCCGCGATTCTGGACGGCTTGCGCGACACGGGTGAATGGGTCGCGCGTTACGAATTGTTACCGATGGAGGCGGGCTTGGTTGAACGTGTGGCTCGGGCACAGCGCTTTATGCAACGGCACAGCCTGACTTTTCCCGTCGTGCTCAAACCCGATGTTGGCCAGCGGGGCAGCGGCGTGCGCGTTGTGCGTGCGGAGGAAGAACTTGTCGCATACCTGCGCGCTGCTAACGAGGCCGTCATCATTCAGGAATACGTGGCAGGCGAAGAGTTCGGCGTTTTTTACTACCGGCTGCCGAGTGAAACAGTGGGGCACATCTTTTCGATCACGCACAAAACTTTCCCGGTGGTGATTGGCGACGGCAAGCAGACGGTTGAAGAGTTGATCTTGAATGACGCGCGCGCGGTGGCGCTGGCGCATTATTACTGCGCGCAACACGCTGACAAGCTCAACACCGTGTTGCCATCCGGTGAACGCTTGCAACTGGTCGAACTGGGCACGCATAGCCGTGGTTCGATCTTTCTGGATGGCGCGCGCTTCGCTACGCCCGCGTTGGCCGCGGCGACTGACCGCTTGAGCCAGCGTTTCGACGGCTTCTATTTTGGACGCTACGACCTGCGCGTGAATTCACTGGAAGCCTTCACGCGCGGCGAAGATTTCAAAGTGCTCGAACTGAACGGCGTGACTGCCGAGGCGACGCACATTTACGATCCGCAACACAGTTTGCTGACGGCCTATCGCACGTTGTTTGTGCAATGGCGTATCGCTTTTGAAATCGGCGCACAGCAACGCGCGCGCGGAGTGGCGCGGACTTCGGCGGGGGAATTGGGGCGGTTGTGTTATCGGGAACTGCTGGGCCGGCGGCGCTGAGTTTTTGGTTGTCAGGAGGGACGCTTTGCTACGGCGTCCCTCCTGCCGTCGAGCGTGATTAGCGGGCCTTGCCGACCAGCACATCACCGGCTTGTCCATGAACGCGCGACAGCATTGAGCCGTCCTGGCTGCATAAGATGTACCAGGCTTGATCCGCCGCGCGCCAAACTGCCGCATCGGCTTGCCCATCGCCATCGTAATCGCCCGGCGCGGCTTGGTCGCGGTACGGCGCAGCGCTGGTGCCCCACTCCGTCGCGCGATAGCTGTTGGACGCACTTTGCCAGATGTGCCAGGTGCCGGCCGCGCCGCGCCAGACGGCAATGTCAGTCTGGCCGTCGCCGTCGTAATCGTTCGGCACCGGAACATCGCTGCCCAAGCCCCAGACCTTGCTGATGACTTGGCCGTCGCTGCTGCGTTTCACCAACCACGTCCCGGGTGCACGGCGGAACCCGGCCACATCGGTCTTGCCGTCGCCGTCGTAATCGCCCGCCACCGGCACGTCGTTGTAAGGCGCATAGGCCGCGCCCCAGGCCACGCTGTCAATGGCTCCGTCGCTGCTGCGCACGATGTACCAGGCGCCGTTGGAACCGCGCCACACGGCAATGTCAGTCTGACCATCGCCGTCGTAATCGCCCGGCACCGGCACGTCTGTCGCCAGGCCCCAGGCTTTGGCGAGCGTCGCGCCGTCGCTGCTGCGCTTCACATAAAACGCCCCATCGGATGGACGGAACACCGCCAGGTCAGACTTGCCGTCGCCGTCGTAATCGCCCAGCAACGACACATCGCCCGCCGTGCCCCAGCTTTGGTTCACAGCCCGGTTAGCGCCGCTGTGCATGATGCGCCACACGCCGTCGCTGGCCGACCACAACGCCGGATCGCTCTTGCCATCGCCGTCGTAATCGCCGCTCAGCGCCAGCGCCGCGCGCATCATCATTGCACCCGCATTCACCACCAACGTGTAGGCCCGTGTGCCCGTGCACGAGCCCGCCGTCACCTTCACCGTAACGTTGTAGCTGCCCGTTTGCGTGGTCGTGCCGCTGATCAGCCCCGCGCTGTTCATGGTGAACCCGGGCGGCCAGGAACCGAGTTGCAGCGAGAACGTGCCCGCCACACTCGCCGTGAGTTGCTGGCTGTAGGGCGTGCCCGCCGTCGCCGCCGGCAACGTCGCCGGATTGATCGTCACCGCCGCGCAAACGACGCTGATGACATACAGGCGCTGGCCCCTGCAACCGCTTTGCCCGGTGGCGCGGATGGTCGGTGTGAACGTTCCGCCCGCCGTGGGCGTGCCGCTGATGACGCCGGTGTTGGCATCCAGCGTCAGGCCCGTGGGCAGGGTCCCGCCGACCACACTGAAGGTGTACGTGCCCGCCGGACTGGCGCTGACCGTTTGGTTATACGCCGTGCCAAGCGTGCCCGCCGGCAACGCCGCCGGATTCACCGTGATCGGCGCACAGGTGCCGGTGATGAGCAGGTTGTAGGACCGCGAACCGGCGCACGAGCCAAAGGCCGTGGCCGTGATGACGAAGGTGTAATTGCCCGGCGCGCTCGGCGTGCCGGTGAGCGCGCCCGTGGCCGGATTCAAGGACAAGCCCGGCGGCAACACATTCGTCGTGACCGCGTAGCTGTAGACCGGCCCGGCGGGCGCGGCGGTGATGGACTGGTTATAGGCCGTACCTTGCACGCCGCCGGGCAGTGTCGCCGGACTAAGCGTGATCGTCGGACAATTGATCGTCAGCGTGGCTGGCAGCGTTTGCGTGCACGCGCCGCCGAAGCCTGTCACCGCCACATTGAAGGTGAAGGTGCCGACCGCGTTGGGTGTGCCGGTGATTTGGCCGTTCGGCGCCAGCGTCAGGCCTGCTGGCGCTGTGCCGCTGAACGTATAACCGCCACCCGCCGGATTGGCCGTCAAGGTTTGATTGTAAGCCGTGCCGAACGTGCCGCCCGGCAGCGGATTGAGCGTGATCGCCGGACAGCCGATGGTGATCGCATAGGCCTTAGTGTTCATGCAGCCATTTGAATCAACCGCCTTGACGACGAAGTTGAAGGTGTTGACGACAGTGGGCGTGCCCGAAATTAAGCCCGCCGGCGACAGCGTCAAACCGGTCGGCAGCATACCGCTGTTAACGGTAAAGACCGTCGTGCCGATTCCGTTGGCCGTCAGCATCTGACTGTAGCCCACGCCCGCCTGTCCGTTGGGCAACGGTGAGGCCGGGTTGATGACGATAGTCTGGCAGTTGATCGTCAACGCGTAATCCTTCATGCCCGAACAACCGGCGGAGTCCGTGGCCATCACTTTGAAGTTGAACGTGCCCGTGGCACTCGGTGTGCCGGAAAGCACCCCGCCCGGTGTGAGCGCCATACCGGCAGGCAACGCGCCCATCACAACGCTGAAGGCGGCCGAACCGCCAAAAGCTCCGGTTGCAGTAAAGGTGACCGGCGGATAAGGCGTACCTGCGGTGCCGTTGGCCAGCGGTGAGGCAGGGTTGATCGTGAACAGCGGGCATTGAATCGTGATGCCGCTGGCGACGGTTTGCCCGTCAACCGCAGCCGAGGCGCTCCCCGCACCCGGTACGACGCCGGTGAAAACAGACATTGCCATGCCGCTTGCGGTTGGCGCGCTGGTTGGTAGAACCGTGCCGAACGTGCCCGCAAACGTCGTTGTTACGCCATTCGGGAACGTGCCCATGCCCATCAATGAAGTATCCACGTTGGCGGAATTCTTCTTCAGGCTGGCGGTCAACGTGGACGTGCCGCCCGACGCAATCGTTGAGGGCGAAGCCGTCAGGCCGAGCACCAGCCAGGGATTGAAATCAATCCCGCCCGCGCCCGCATTGCTCGCGCCATTGGTTGCGCCGCTGCACCCCGCGCCTGTCGCGCCGGGGCCGTAGTTGCAGCCCCACCAATTGTTCTCGGCCATGATTTGCGTGACCGTATTGCCCGCCACCCCGGCGGCCAGATTGCCGACGATGCGGTTGAATTTGAGCAAGGCCACGCCGTCTTCCGCCACATCCACACCGGTGTTGTTGCCGGTGATCGTGTTGCTGATGAGCTGCACCGGTTGGTTGCCGGTGAAGGGGCCGAAGCGCCATTGGAAGCCGATGTTCGCGCCCTGGACGGTGTTGTTTTGATACTTCACCGTCGTCGTCGCCGACGAGTGCGAGGTGATGCGGAAGCCGCGTTGCAAGTTGGTTGCCGGATTGTTGCCGCCCGCCAGATTGGTGAACGAGTTGCCGCTGATCGTGATGTTGCTGCTGTGGCCGTGGGCGTTCTCCCAGATGCCGAGGATGACTTCAGGATTGGCCGATTGCGCCTGCAACACGCGGATGATGTTGTTGGTGATTTGCAAGCCGTCGTAAACATTCCCGCCGCTGGTATTGGATTGCAACACGACATCGGCGGCGTCGTTAATGCGCACGCCGTTGCCCTGCAATTCGATGGTATTGCCCGACACCATCTGATTCATCCCAAACGAGAGGTGGATGGCGATGTTCTGGTTGACATCGTTCGGCGCAACGCTGCTGTCCAGGTCGGTCGCCAGCCGGATGTAGTTGTTCAGAATCTTCGTGCCGTTGAAAGCGTCCGAGCCGCCAGCGCCGTTGAACATGCCAATGGCATTGTCGAAGTCGAGGAAGCGAATGTTGGAGATCGTCCAGTTCTGGTTGTCGCCGCCGTCGAAGAAGAACACGCCTTCAAGATTGACCGCCGGCAAATCGCCCGGCCCCTGAATCGTTGCCGCGCCCAGGCTGGCCGCCGTGAACGTGATGTTGTTGCGATTGACGGGCGGATAAACGCTGAAATCGTCCACTGTGGCGGCCACGCCGTCGCTGCCCAACGCCCAACTGGCCGCCGCATTCGGCTCCGTCCAGTTATAGGTGCCGTTGAGGGTGATCGTGTGCCGGAAGGCGCAGCCTGCACAGCGTTGTTGATGCGCGTGTAATCGTTGTCGCTAGGCGTCGGTGTGCTGCCGCTCGCGCCCGTCGAAGACACAAAGATATTGTTGGCCACGAACGTGACCAGCCCGACCGTGCCCAGGTCGAGTTTGTGGAAGACTTTGTTTTCGAGCGCGATCAATTCTGCCGGCGTCATGGCCGACGGCAATTTCAACCCGCTGCCGACATCGAACATTTCAGCCGTGCCGTTCAGGTTGTTGGTGAATTGTTGCGCGGCAGTGCCGTCCAGCCGCATGAATTCCGTCAGCGAAGCATTGAATTTGTTGCCGCCCAGCGTGACGCTGCTGAAGTCGGGATCGGTCGTCGAAACGGCCAGCCCGTTCTTGAACAGAATACCGTCGCCGGTGCTGCCCGCCGCGCCGTTGAGCGTGTTGTTGGTGAGCGCCGCGGAATTCGAGTTGAACGGCGCGCCGATGGTGCCCGGCCACAGCGTGTCTATGCGAATGTTCTGAAACGCGGCCAGCCCGGTCGCGGGCGTGAACGTGTTGTTGTCTATCGTCACGTTGCCCGAGCCGCCCGACCAGACGCCGGTGGTGTGGCCGGTGAAGACATTGTTGTTGACGTTGACGGCGACACCATTGTAGCCGTGCTTGATCAGGCAGGATTGCGGGAAGAGCGGCGAACCAGGCGCGAAAGTATTGTTCAGGATGTTGAGCGGCCCCATGAAGACTTCGGTCGAATCGAGCCCCGCGCCGTTGAAGGTGTTGTTCTGGACAAGCGTAGGGCCGCCCGTCGAGAAGCCAAGCAACAAATCCTGCGCCAAGCCGATCAGCGTATTGCCGTCGGCCACCATTGGCCCGCCGACGGTCGCCTGCATCTCGCGCAACCAGATGGCGCGCCCGAAAAAGCTCGTGCCGTCGCTCGAATTGATCGTGTTGCCTTTGATGGTTGCGGTTTCAACGATGCCGCCATTGCCGACCAGCGCAATGCCCGCCGCGCTCGTGTTGCCACAACAGCCCGACGCAAACGTGCTGCCCGCGCCGGCGGACTGAATCAGATTGTTGAGAATCTGGCTGCCGGTGAAGGCCGCTGGCTCAATCGCCGCAATGCCGGCAGCGGCGTTGGGCCGATTGACCACGATCTTGAAACCCTGGATGGTGACGTTGGCGGCGGTGATGTTGAAGATCGTCTGGTTCGCCCCGGCGGGCGCGGTCACCGTCGGCATGCCGATGCCGGTGAGCGTGAGCGATTTGTTGACCGTCACGGCTTCGGTGTAAGTGCCCGCCGACACGCTGATCGTATCGCCGTTCAGCGCGGCGGCGACAGCGGCGGTGATGGTGGGCTGATCCGCTGGTACGTTGATGACGGCCATTGCCGCTTTCGCCGGCCGAAAAGCGTTGCTCCATGCGGGGTGAGTTCCAACGCCCGCCAATGCGAGCAAAACGAAAAGCGTTGCGCTGAGGCAGGTCAGCGCCCGGCGCGTGACAGAACGTGATTGAAATGGTTGTGCTTGGTTGACAATACGCTGAGGCTGGATAGCCAGCCAAAAACGCAGACTTTGCTCCTGAAATAACGTGAAGAATCTCATCGTAAAAACCTCTTGCGAGGCCTCTAGACGAGCTTATGCATAACCCTATGACGAACGTTTTCCAGCTATGCCATCCTGGGGATGACTTAGCTCTATGGCAAACACCTTCAAGCCACGCCACCTTGGGAATGGCATAGCCTGATAAAAAACACCCTCCAGACCCGTCACCTTGGGGAATGCTGCTCGGCCAGACGCTCGCGTGTTAGCGTGTTAAATGGCCAATTGCAGTTGCGTGGATTTCGTGACGAACTCTAGAACTCGTTTGTGTTCCTAGTTGTATGTGGCACCCAGCAATATAGGTAAGACGTATTTGGCACTGTATCAAGCAGTGCGTCTCATATTTGCTGCTACTATCTGAGCGGATTCGGGGGAATTGAAATGTAGCACTTGAGGGCTAAAATTCCAACCTTCCGCAGTTATTTATTTTCCATAGTCAGCGTTATGCTGGTCACACTGGGCTTTCAG
>JANOWX010000359.1:0-10159 GCA_031418175.1 Acidobacteriota bacterium
CAAGCTAAAGCTTGAACTCTAAACGCCTGCACCTGACGCGCTCAGGTAGGTTGAGTGTGCCAATCTTGCTTGTTTCGATTTAGGCTACACATAACAAACTCCTCCGTATTCCCGCGCAAAGACAGGTCTTGGCAAAGACTAGGTTACTGGGGGAGTTAAAAGAGTTACGACCAGACATAACTCTGCCGCTGTAGGCAGCAATTTGCCAAACAAGCTGGAAGGAAAGGATTTAGATAACAAAAAAGCGGGCGCAGGATACGTCAGTAACCGCGCCCCTCTCGGCTAAAAAATTAATCCTTCACGGGCCGATTAAAGATACCGCTGCCTTCGCTGCCCACAAAGATCAGATTGTCTTTGATGGTGATGGCGCGCAGGCGCAGGTTGGTCAGGCCCGTGATGATTTGCGCCCAACTGGTGCCGTCGTTGAGCGTGACATAAACGCCGCCGCCATTCGTCGCCGCATACAAGCGCGTGTCGGCGCTGCGCAAACCTGCTACGTTTTGGTTATCCAGGCCTGTCACCACGCGCGTGAAGAGGTCGCCATTGTTGGTCGAACGCCACGTGCCATCGCCATTGCGTCCGGTGAAGAAATTGCTCGCGCCCCGCAAGGCAAACGAAGTAAGCGGGACGCCCGCATCCAGGCCGCTGCCGACCTGCGTCCAGGCCGTGCCGGTCAGGTCGCTGCTGCGATAAACGGTGCCGCTGCCGGTGCCCAAGAAGAGGTTGGCCGCCGTCTTGAACAAGGCCGTGGCTTCGACGGTGAATCCGCTGACGTTGACCGCGACCCAGACCGGGTTGGCCAGCGGGCTGTTGAAAAGGCCGTCATCGCCCGTGGCGGCAAAGAGTTTGTTATCGCTCAGCAGCAAATCTTTCACCACCCGGTTGTTGAAACCGGCATCGTTGAACGAAGTCCAGTTCGCCCCGTTGTCGGTCGAACGATAGACGCCGCGCCCGTTCGTCCCGGCATAAAGCGTCGTGCCGTCCGTCGCAAAGGCGCTCACGCCGAAGGGGAACAGCTCGGTCAAGCCGCTGTTGGCCGCCGTCCAGGTCGCGCCGTTGTTGCTGCTGACAAACACGCCGCCGCCATCCAGCCCGGCGAACAGCAAAGTGTCTTTCACGAACAACGAAAGGATGAACGCGGCGTTCAAGCCAGAATTGACTTGCGCCCAATTGGCCCCGGCGTCAGTCGTGCGGAAGACGCCACTGCCTTCGGTACCCGCAAAAATGTTGCCATCGGTTTGCGCGAAGGCGTTGACCGCGCGGTTGAAGATGCCGGTGTTGACGATTGACCAACTGGCGCGATCAACCGGCGATTTGACCACGTCGTAAATCGTGCTGAGCACGGGCGAGAAGACCAGCCGCTCAGAACGCGCATACAACGTCGTGCCGAGGGCTTCGACTGTGACGATGCGGGCGTCTGCGGCTAAGCCGGTGTTGAACGCCGTCCACGCGGCGCTGGCGACGGGCGAAATAAAGACGCCCAGATCGGTGCCAACGTAAATGTTAGCGCCGCTAGCGGTCAGTGAATTGATAAAGGGCGCGCTTTCGCCAAAGCCAGTGTTGAAGCCAGCCCAATCCGCCGTGCCCGCGTCGCTGGCAAAGACGCCTTGCGTGAGCGTGGCGGCGAACAGCTTCGTGCCCGCCAGTTGCAGATCGCTGAAGATATTCGGCTCGAGATTGGTGTTGAACGCCGTCCAGCCAGCCTCATTCAGCGCCGTGCGTTGAATCGTCTGGTTGCTGAAATTGGTCGCGCCTGTCACCGCATAAAGATGCGTGTCGCTGGCCGCCAGGTAAAACACGAACGAATCGCTCAGCCCGGTGTTGAATGGCGACCAGGCTCCGCCGTTATCCAGCGAACGGAAGACGCCATCGCCTTCGGTGCCCGCATACAACACGCCATTGTGCGCGCTCAGCGCCAGGACTTTCAGATTGGTCAGCCCGTTATTGACGCGCGTCCACGTGCCGCCGTTATTGGCCGAGCGGAAGATGCCGCCGCCTTGCGTGGCCGCAAAGAGGTTGCTGCTGTTGATCATCGCCATGGCTACGATCTTGCCGCCTTCGGGGCCGGTCAGTTGCTCCCATTCGCGCGCGGTTTGGCCGACGGTGATGGTGACGGTCTTGCTGTCGGCCAACGCCGTCGGCACGCAATCATCGGTCGCGCGGAAGGTCACGACGAAATCGCTCGGCGCAGTGCCCTGTGCCGGACGCCAGCGGAATTCGCCCATGTTGCCCGCCGGCGTGAAGGTCGCGCCGCTGGGTATATTGCTCGCCGTCAAAGTCAACGCCGTCGTGTCGGGATCGCTGGCCGTGACGGTGAAAACGAGTTCAGCGCCGATGGCCACGGTTTGTGCGCCGGGCACGGTCAGCACAGGCGGATCGCACACCGGCGTGACGGTGATCGTGGCCGTCGCGGGCGCGCTATCCAGACTGCCGTCATTCGCCTTGAAGGTGAAGCTGTCCTGACCGTTGAAGTTTTGGTTCGGCGTATAGGTCGCCGTCGCACCGTTGAGCGTCACCGTGCCGCTTTGCGGTTGCGTGACGATCATATAACTCACAGTCGCACCGTCGGGATCGCTGCAAGTGAGCGCGAACATCCTGGCCACGTCCTCGTCAGTCGTGGCCGTCACATTCGTGCAAGACGGCGGACGATTCGAGGTCTGGCCGACGGTGATCGTGACCGTCTTGGTGTCGCTCATCGGCGGCGTGCCGTTGTCGGTCGCGGTGAAACTGACCGTGAAGCTGCCGGTTGCGCCGGGCGTCCAACTGAACGCGCCGGTCGCGGGCGTAAAGTTCGCGCCTTGCGGCACGTTCGCCGCCGACAGCGTGATGACATCGCCCGCGTCCACATCGCTGGCCGTGACGGTGAAATTGACGGACTGTCCGGTGTTGACGTTTTGCGCGCCGGGCACAGTGATGACGGGTTTGTCGTTGACCGGCGTGACGTTGAGCGTGACTAGCGCGTTGACGCTGTCCACCTTGCCGTCATTCGTCTTGAAGGTGAACGAATCCGGCCCGGCGTAATTGAGCGCGGGCGTGTAGGTCAGATTCGGCGCGGTGCCCATCAGCGTGCCGTGCATCGGTTGCGCGACGATGGCGAAGGTGAACGCATCGCCATCCGGATCGCTGCCGGTCAATGTGATCGGTGTCGCGGTGTCTTCGATCACCGTGACCGGGAAGCTGTTGGCCACAGGCGGACGATTGATGTCGTTGATGGTGAACGTCGTCGTCTTGCTCGCATTCAAGGGCGGCGTGCCGTTGTCGGTCACGGTGAAAGTGATCGAATAGCTGCCCGATTGGTTGAACGCGGGCGTCCAGGCGAACGCGCCCGTCGCGGCATTGAACGTCGCGCCCGTGGGCAACGCGGTCGAACTGAACGTCAGCGTTTGTCCGGTATCCACATCCGCGCCGGTCACGGTGAAGCTGATCGCGTCGCCTTCCGTAGCCGTGCGCGCATCGGGCGCGCTGATGGTGGGCGGGTCGTTGATCGGGTTGACAGTAATGTTGACGGTCGCGGGCGAACTGTCGAGCGCGCCGTTGTTGACCTTGAAGGTGAACACGTCAGGCCCGTTGTAATTGGCCGCCGGGACATACATCACGGCGGGCGGCGTGCCCGTCAGCGTGCCGTGTTGCGGCTGGCCGACGATCATGAAGGTGACCGGCACATTGTCAGGATCGCTGCCGGTCAGCGTGATCGGCTTCGTGGTGTCCTCATCGGTGGTGACGGCCTGGCCGTTGGCGACGGGCGTGCGGCGCGCATCCTTGACCGTGATGGTGACGGTCTTGGTGTCTGTCAACACGGGCGTGCCGTTGTCGGTCGCGGTGAAGTTGAGCGTATACGTGCCCATCTGATCGAAGTTCGGCGTCCAACTGAACAGGCCGTTTGCCGGGTTGAACGTCGCGCCCGTGGGCAGATTGGGCGCGCTCAGTGTGATGGTCTGGCCGGCATCCGGGTCGCTGGCCGTCACGGTGAATTGCAACTGCGCGCCCTCATCCACCATCTGCGCGCCGGGCACCAGCGCCACGGGCGGATCGTTGAGCGGATTGACCGTGATGCTAACGGTCGCGGGGGTGCTGTCCACCGTGCCGTCATTGACCTTGAAGGTAAACGAGTCTGCGCCGTTGGCGTTCGGGTTCGGCAGATACAACAGATTCGGCGCATTGCCGCTGAGCGTGCCCTTGGCGGGCGGCGTGACGATCATAAACGTCAGCGGGTTGCCATCGGGATCGCTGCCGGTCAGCACGATCTGTTTGCTCGTGTCTTCATCCGTCGTCACCTGTTGCGCGTTGGCGATGGGCGGATCGTTGACGCCGCCGATGGTGATGCTGACGGTGGCAGGCGCGCTGTCCACTTTGCCGTCATTGGCCTTGAAGGTGAACGCATCATCGCCCGTCGCATTCGCGTTCGGCGTGTAAGTCAGATTCGGCGCCGTGCCGGTCAACGTGCCTTTCGTTGGCGGCGTGACGACCATAAACGTCAGCGCGTCGCCATCCACATCGGTGCCCGCCAGTACAATCGGTTTCGTCGTGTCTTCGACGGCTTGCACGGATTGCGGCGTCGCCACGGGCGCGTCGTTGACCGGTTTGACGGCGATGCTGACGGTCGCCGTATTGCTGTCAGCCTTGCCGTCATTAACCTTGAAGGTGAACGCATCAGCGCCGTTGAAATTCGCGCGCGGTGTATAGGTCACGTTCGGCGCAGTGCCAGTGAGCGTGCCGTTGGCCGGTGGCGTGACGATCATAAACGTCAGCGGATCGCCGTCGGGATCGCTGCCCGTCAACACGATCGGCAGCGCCGTGTCTTCGTCGGTCATCAACTGTTGCCCGTTGGCCGTCGGCACACGTTGCGTGTCCGTCACCGTGATCGTGACGGTCTTGGAATCGGTCATTTGCGGCGTGCCGTTGTCGGCCACGGTGAAGGTCACAGTGTATGAACCGGCTTGTGTGAAGCCGGGCGTCCAGGCGAATACGCCCGTCGCCGCCGTAAAGCTCGCGCCTTGCGGCAGGTTGGTCGCCGCCAGCGTCAGCGTCTGGCCCGCGTCAACATCGCTGGCCGAAACGCTGAAAGTCAGCGGCTGGTTTTCGGCAACGGTTTGCGCGCCCGGCACGGTGATCGTGGGTTTGTCATTGATCGGGTTGATCGTGATGCTGATGGTCACCACAGTGCTTTCAGCGCCGCCATCGCTGACCTTGAAGGTGAACGCATCCGCGCCGTTCGCATTCGTCTGTGGCGTGTAAGTCAGATTCGGCGCGGTGCCCGTCAGCGCGCCCTTGGCCGGCGGCGTGACGATGCTGAAGGTCAGCGCATCGCCATCGGGATCGCTGCCCGTCAGCACGATGGCTTTTGCCGCGTCTTCATCGGTCACGACCGTTTGGGCGTTGGCCGTGGGGCCGCGATTGACGTTGACGACGCGAATCAGCACCGTCTTCGTATCGGACAGCGGCGGTGCGCCGTTGTCGGTCACGGTGAAACTGACCGTGTAATCGCCCGCCTGGGCAAAGGTCGGCGTCCAGGTAAAGGTCGCGGTCGCCGGATTGAAATTCGCGCCCTGCGGCACGTTCGTTGCCGCGAAGGTCAGCGTCTGCCCAGCATCCACATCGGTCGCCGTGACGATGAAGCTCAGCGCCACGTTTTCATTCACCGCCTGGGTCGGCGGCACGTTGAGCACCGGTTTGTCGTTGACCGGATTGATGACCAACGAGACGGTCGCGGTGTTGCTGTCCGCACTGCCGTCATTGGCCTTGAAGCTGAAGTTGTCAGCGCCGGTGTAATTCAGCGCGGGCGTATAAGTCAGATTCGGCGCCGTGCCGCCGAGTGCGCCGTGTTGCGGCGCATTGACGATGATGTAGGTCAGCGCATCGCCATCGGCATCAGTCACGCCCAGCACGATGGCCTTGGGCGTGTCTTCGTCGAGCGTGACGGTTTGCGGCGCGGCCACGGGCGCTGGATTGACGACCGTGATGGCGACGCTCTTGCTGTTGTTCAGCGGCGGCGTGCCGTTGTCAGTCACAGTGAAATTGACCGTGTAACTGCCCGCCTGCTTGTTGCCCGGCGTCCACATAAACATGCCATCTGTCGAAAGCGTCGCGCCGTTGGGCAGATTGCTCGAACTAAACGTCAGCGTCTGGCCCGTGTCCACGTCGGTGGCCGTCAGGTTAAAGCTGAGCTTAACGGCTTCGTTGACGGTTTGCGCGCCGGGCACGTTCAGCACGGGCGCATCGTTGACCGGCGTGATGTTGATCGTAATGACCGCCAGCGCGCTGTCGAGCTTGCCGTCGCTGACTTTATAGGTAAACGAATCGGTGCCGTTCACATCCCGGTTCGGCGTGTAAGTCAGATTGGGCGTAGTGCCCGCGAGCGTGCCGCGTTGCGGTTGGGTCACGACCATCGTCGTGAGCGCGTCGCCGTCAGGATCAGTGCCGCTGAGCACGATAGGCGCGGCGGTGTCTTCGTTGGTGGTGACGGTCTTGGTATCGGCGCGCGGCGCGCGGTTCGTGTTGGTGACGGTGATCTGCACCGTCTTCGAATCGGTCAGCGCGGGCGTGGCGTCATCCGCCGCGCTAAAGATCACAGAGTAATTTCCGGCCTGCTCGAAATTCGGCGTCCAACTGAACACACGCGACGATTCGATAAAGCTGGCCCCGCCCGGCAAGCCCGGCGCGCTGATCTTGATGACCGTGCTGTCGGGGTCGGTCGCCGACACGGTGAAGGTCAGCAGTTGCCCTTCGGCCACGGTTTGCGCCAGCGGCACGCTCAGGATGGGCGGATCGTTGACGCCGTTGATCGTGAAGTTGACGGTCGCGGGCGCGCTGTCGCCGGCGCTGCCTGGCCTGCCGTCATTGACCTTGAAGGTGAAGCTGTCGGCACCGTTGAAATTGATGCGCGGCGTATAGGTCAGCACCGGCAGCGTGCCGCTCAACAAGCCATTGCGCGGCTGCGTCAAAATCATGAAGGTCAGCCGGTCGTCATCGGCATCCACCCCCGCCAACGTGAATTGTTTGGGTTGGTCTTCGTCCGTGACGACGGTTTGCGGCGTCGCGCGCGGCGCATCGGCGACCGGGCGCACGGTGATGCTGACGGTGGCGGGCGCGCTGTCTCCGCCTGGCTTGCCGTCATTGGTCTTGAAGGTGAAGCTGTCCGGCCCGTTGTAATCGCGGCCCGGCGTGTAGGTCAGATTGGGCGCAGTGCCGCTCAAGATGCCGCGTGTGGGCGGCGTGACGAGCATAAACGTCAACGCATCGCCATCCACGTCAGCCCCGGTCAGTACGATGGCTTTGGCCGTGTCTTCGTCAGTTGTGACCTGCTGCGCGGTCGCGCTGGGCGCGTCGTTGACCGGCTTGACCGTGATGCTAATCGTCGCGGGCGCGCTGTCTGCTGTGCCGCCTGGCTTGCCGTCATTGACTTTGAACGTGAATGAATCCGGCCCGTTGTAATTCGCATTCGGCGTGTAAGTCAGATTGGGCGCGGTGCCCGACAACAGGCCCTTGGTGGGCGGCGTGACGACCATAAACGTGAGCGTGTCGCCATCGGGATCGCTGCCCGCCAGCACAATCGGCAACGCCTTGTCTTCGTCGGTCATCACCTCGGCGGCACGCGCGGCGGGCGCGCGGTTCACATCGGTGACGGTGATCGCCACGCTCTTGGTATCGCTGCCCACGGGCGCGCCGTTGTCCGTCACGGTAAAGGCCACGCTGAAATTGCCCGCCTGATCGAAGCCCGGCGTCCACGTGAACGTGCGCGTCGTTGCGTTAAAGCTCGCGCCGCCGGGCAAAGCGGGCGCGCTGAAGCTCAGCGTCTGCCCCGCATCCACGTCGCTGGCCGCGACGGTGAAGCTGAGCAATTCGCCTTCCTTGACGGTTTGCGGCCCCGGCACCGTCAGCACGGGCGCGTCGTTGACCGGCTTGACCGTAATGCTGATGGTCGCGGGCGGACTGTCGAGTTTGCCGTCGTTGGTCTTGAACGTGAACGCATCCGCGCCGTTGAAATCCTTATTCGGCGTGTAAGTCAGATTGGGCGCAGTGCCCGTCAACGCGCCTTTGGTTGGTTGCGTGACGACCATATAGGTGAACGCATCGCCATCGGGATCGCTGCCCGCCAGCACAATCGGCAAGGCCTTGTCTTCGTCGGTCATCACGTCGGCGGCGCGCGCGCTGGGCGCGCGGTTCACATCGGTGACGGTGATCGTCACGTTCTTGCTGTCGCTGCGTGCAGGCGTGCCGTTATCCATCACGACAAAGGTCGCGCTGTAGGTGCCCGCTTGTTCAAAGGTCGGCTTCCAAACAAAGGTGCGCGTGTTTTCGACAAAGCTTGCGCCGCTGGGCAGCGCGGGGCCGGTGAATTTCAGCGTCTGGCCTTCGTCAACGTCAGTGCCCGACACGGTGAAGGTCAGCGTTTCGTTTTCCTTGACGGTTTGCGGCCCCGGCACGGTGATGACGGGCGCATCGTTGACCGGATTGACAGTGATCGAAACCGTCGCGGTGTTGCTGTCGAATTCGCTGTCGCGCGCCTTGAAGGTGAACGCATCCGTGCCGTTGAAATCCCTGTTCGGCGTGTAGGTCACATTCGGCGGCGTGCCGCTCAGCGCGCCCTTGGTGGGCGCGCTGACGATCATCCACGTCAACGGGCTGTTGTCGGGATCGGTCGCGCTCAACGTGATTTGCTTCGGCACGTCTTCATCGGTGACGACGCGCTGGTCGTTGGCGACGGGCGGACGGTTGGGAATCACGACCGTCAGCAGCAAGGTTTGCGTCGTCGTCGCGCCCTGATTGTCGGTCGCGGTCAGCGTCAACGTGCGTTCGCCCGCATCGGCAATCACGGGCGTCAGGCGCAGCGTGAACAAGCGCGGCAGCGTCGCGTTGCGAATAATCGTGGCAAAGCTGGCGCCCGCGACGGTCACGTTGACCGGCTGTTCGCTGTCAGCATCGCTGGCAAAAAATGGCAGATCGTTCGTCTGCCCGGCATTCGCGGTGAACGCGTTTGGCGCAAACAACACCGGCGGCTGATTGGCCGTCAAACTGCCAAAGACGAGTTCGGGCGTGACGTTGGTGATGCCGTCTTTGACGACGGCAATGCCCGTGCGCGCCAATCGTTCGACGCGCGCGTTGGGCCTGAGCAAACTTGCCTCGACGGTCAACTGATCCGTGCCCGGCAGTACGGGGCCCGGCAGCGTTGGCACGTTGCGCAGAATGAAGCCGCCATTGCCGTCGGTGAGTTGTTCCTGCCCGCGCGCGCGAATCAGCGCCCGCCGCACAGGTGTGCGGTCGAAATCCAATGCGCGCCCGATCACCGTCGTCGTCTGGCGCGCGTTGGCGACAAAATAAATCGCCGCTTCGGTGATCGCGTTCGCTGCGGTTTCGATGCGCTGGCCATCGCCCGCAACCGTCGCCGTGCCCACCTCCAAAAATTGCCCCAACGTCGCGCTGCGTTCGCCCTGATCGAGTTTGAACAACCGCAACTGCGCGCCCGCCGCATAACCGTCGGGATTGGGGAAGGTCAGCTTGCCGCCCGGATTGAAGCGCGTGCCGAGCGGCGAGAGTTGCACGACGGCGGAACTAAAGATGCCTTCGGGAAAGCGCACCGGCAGACGGCTGCTCTCGTATTGCGATAGCGTGATGCGTCCGCGCGCCGCGCCATCGGGGAAGAGCACCGCCGAGTTATTCGGCAATTCAAAAATCACATTGCCGGTTTGAATGCGCGTCGGATTCTGTTGCGCCTCATCCAACTCGCTGAAGGGCGCAAACACTGGCGTGCTCAGCGTGGTGGCATCCTCGCTCGCCAGCAAGCCGTTACCACCAGCTTGGGCGCCGACTTGGGCGGATGCGCCGTTGAGCGGTTGCAGATAGACGGTTTGAATATAGGGATTGTCGCGGCTGTTGATGATGGTGACGGGCAGCGTCAAGGTTTCAAGCATCGGTTGCGTGCCCAGGCTGGAGCCGATGACTTTGACGAAGGCCCCACCCAACGGCGCATCGGCGGCGACAAACACGCCATTCGGCCCGGTCTTGGTGGTCACACGCTGCCCGTTGGCCAGCGAAGTCACTTGCACCGTCACATCGGCCAGCGGCTGGCGATTGGTCGTTTCGATCACACCGCTCACCGAAGTGCGTAATTGCAACGGATTCGCGCTGCGCGTTTCGCCCAGCGGCGTGCGCACCGTGACGG
>JANOWX010000360.1:0-1620 GCA_031418175.1 Acidobacteriota bacterium
GCGTACCCAGGGTTCAATTATTTCCCGCCATTCACCAACGCGCGCGCCGGTTCCACATCAGGAATCACTTTGACACCGGTGGTGAATTTGAACGGCGCGAGCGCGAGTCCGCTCGGAAAGGTCAACTCGACCAGATAAGCCGTCCAACCCGTTTTGGGCAACGCGACCTTCGCGACGTATTCACCATTCGCCTGCGCCGTCAACGGCGTCGCCTTCCAGCGCGGGCCAATCGAACTCAAGCGGAAATCGCGCGCGCCGCCGTTGCTGGCTTGCCAGAGCTTCACCTCAGTTGGTTTGTCTTTGGTCGTGACACGAATGGTGCCGTCCTTTTCGATCTTCCAATCGTATTGCGGCGCGGGCGTTTTGTTCAGGAAGGCGTTGTACCAGGCCAGCACGCTGAACCAGGCGTCCGTGCGGCTCAACGAATGATCGGCGTTCGGCACATAGCGCAGCCGGTTGTCGCCCAACAGATCGCGGTAATAAAACTGCCACGAATCTGGCAGGAAGAACTGATCGCCCGTTGCGTTGACGATCAGTTTCGGCATGGTCAAGCGCTGGCGGTATTCATACGGCTCTTCGATTTTCATCAACGCCCTGTAACGCGGATTGTCCTGCTGATTCATGATGCCCATCACTTCGTAATCGCCGACCGCTGGCGCGTAATAGCCATAGACCGCCAAATGATGCTGGAACGAAGGAATCACGTTGAGCAGGTCAATCACGAGGGGCGCGATGGCGACGACGCGCTTGTCCACCGCCGCCGTCGTCCACGTTGTCCAGCCGCGTTTTGAACCGCCCGACACGACGAAGCTGTCAACTCTGACATTGCCGCCCGCCGCGCCGCCGCAAAAGGCCTGCACCGCATCCATTGCGCGCACGGCGGCTTTGGTCATAGGCAAACGCAACGGCCATTGATCGTCGCCGCCCTTGATAAATTTGTCCCAGGTATAGGCGATGATGCCGTCTTCGACGCGCGCGGTTTTGTCGTCGCTAAAGGTCAGCGGCTGGTTAGGCACCATCCTGAGTTCGGCCACGATTGATTTGGTCAGCGTCGCCACATTCACCAAATTGCTGTCGGCGGCTTTGGGCGCGGGGATCCCGTTGTTGCCGCCCGTGATGTAAAGGAACCCGGTGCTGTGTTTGACTTCAGCGGGTTTGACGATGGTCAGCCAGTGCTTCCAGACCGTGCGATCAACTTCGTTGGGCGCGCGCCACGTTTGCGAAGTCAGTTCGAGCACATACGCCGTGTAGCCATTGCCCGGCAGCGTGCTGACGAGTTCGTATTTGTAACTCGCATCGGGCGCGGCAACGTAACGATCAAGCGCGGTGGCGCCGCCAGCCGCAACGGCGGGCGCAGGCGCAGGCGCAGGTGCAGGCGCAGGCGCTTGCGCAAAGACATTCAGAGCGCACAGCAACAGCAAGAGCGTGCGCGTGGCGGACAATAGAATTTGCTTCATAATTTTCATTCCTGTTTGTGTGAAGGTTGGATTGGAATTGCGGCGCCAGCATACGCCAAGCTTTTCGCGGATGCCAGTTGCGCACCTGGGTACGCAGCGCTTCCAGCGTGCGGTCTCGGCATGAGACGTTTTCCTACCGGTAGGAAGTCGTCACACGCCGAAA
>JANOWX010000361.1:0-8618 GCA_031418175.1 Acidobacteriota bacterium
AACCCACTGTCAAACTTGGGTATCAATAAACACAGGCTTCACCATTTAATGGTGTATTTGCCTGCGGCAGCGGTGACGGCGAAAAACAGAAGCGGGATTCTAGTCTACGACTGAGGAAATCGAAAACGGCTCGTCTGGCCCGACAAAGCAGAAAAACAAAGCGGGGAAGCGCCTTTGCCAGCCGCTTCCCCGCAACAGTTTTCAGTCTGCCCTTATGGCGGCTTTACCAATTGAAGCGCACGCCCACTTGCATTTGCCGCGCATCGGCTGCTGAGGTGAAGCCCAGCGGCTCGGTCGGCTTGCGCTCGCGCCGGCCCGGCACGTTGTAATCGCTCACGCCGATAAAAGTGCCGCCCACGATATTGTTGATGCCCTGAAGGTTCGTCCGGTTGAAGAGATTGACCCCCTCAAACGTCAACTCCAGGTAGCGGCTCTCTTTGACGAAGAAACGTCGCGCCAGCCGCAAATCTACGCTGTAGAAAGGCTCGCCGCGCCCCGTGTTGCGTCCGGCCTGCCCCGGTCGGTCGCTCTGCGAACGCCCGTCGTTATTGGCGTCCGCGCCGAGCAGCAGATTGAACGGCCGCCCGCTCTGGGCCACCACGATGGGCGCCAGCAGCCAATCACCTAGGATCGCATTCTTGAATGGGCTTTGGAGGGTGGCGCTGGCTACGAAACGGTGACGCTGGTCAAAGGAGCAGAGCGCGCGATCCAGCCGCAAATTGAGCGGATTTTGCGCCGAGAAATCGCTGTTGAAGTCCGTGACCTCATCAATTGACTTCGCAAACGTGTAGTGCGCGTTGAGGCCGACATTGTTCGAGAAGCGCTTCTGCACTTGCGCGGTGAAGCCGTTGTAGAACGAGTTGGCCGTCGTCTCGTAGATGTTGTCCTGCAAGCGCAAGGGATTGCCAAAATCGCTCGCCGTGCCCAGACAGGAAGTCGCCGAAGTCACAATCGTCGTGGGGAAGCGCGCGAAACAGGGCACCCTGAAAGTTGGATTGAAACCAGTAAGCCGGACCTGATTGACATCACGGTTACGCGTGATGTGCAGGCCGCGCGTGAAGAGATAGCTCAACTCTGCCGAGAATCCGGCGCCCAGATCGCGTTGCAGGCCGAGACTGGCTTGATAGGTCGTCGGTTGCGGTAATCGGGGCCGAGGCGGAAGCGCACTTCGAGCGGCACGCCCGGGCCGGCATTTTATCGGTTGTAACATGTGAGAAGCAACCGGTAAGGCGCGGCGGAAAATCGCAACAGTCCCTTGGTTCGACCAAAACCTCAGGCTGGCAAATTGGCTGGCGGCGCTGGCTAGCCGACCCGTTCGCGCATCCACATGGCAGGCAGCGTCTTCAAGATGATTTTGAGATCGAGCCAGGGCGACCAGTTTTCAATGTAGAAAATATCGAGTTGCACCATCTGTTCAAACGACAACTGATAGCGCCCGCTGACTTGCCACAGCCCGGTCAGGCCCGGTTTCACGTCCAACCGTTTGCGATGCCAGGGCTCGTAACATTCGACTTCGTATTGAATCGGCGGACGCGGGCCCACCAATGACATTTCACCTCTGAAGACGTTGAGGAATTGCGGCAACTCGTCCAGGCTCGTCCAGCGCAACCAGCGCCCGACAGCGGTCAGCCGGTCTTCATTGATAAATTTGTAGCGCGGCTGTTCGCCCGTGCCCAGATTGGCCTCGCCTTCCTTTTTGATCAGCCGCGCCATGTATTCGCGGTGCCCCTCGTCCGGCTGCGCTTCTTCATTCATTGAGCGGAATTTGTAGAGCAAAAAGACGTGCCCATCCATGCCCACGCGCTCTTGCCGGTAGAGCAGCGAGCCGTGCGAATCGAGCTTGATCGCCAGCATAATCAACAGCCACAACGGCGCGGTCAGCAACAGCACCAACGAACTGATGACCACGTCCACCGCGCGTTTCAAAAAGCGCGCCGGTCCCGACAGCGGTTCTTCAAACAGCCGCACCATCGGCACATTGCCCAATTGCTCGACGTAGGTTTTGCGCGGGATGCAGTTGAGCAGGTTGGGCACGATGCGGAAGTTGATGCGCGTGCCGCGTCCGCATTTAACCATCGTTTCAAACAACAACTCGGGCCGCACGGCCGGGTCGGTGATCAGGACTTCCTGAATCTGATAGCCGCGAATCAGGCGGTGCATCTCGTCGTAGCGGCCCAACGTCGGCCACTGGCGCAGCGCCGCGCTTTCAGGCGGTTTGCCATCCAGCGTCACCAGGCCCACCACGCGCCGCCCCACACGCGGGTCGTGCGCGATCTCATTCACGCACATCTCGGCCACGCCATTCGAACCCAAAATCAGAATCGGAATCACGTTGCGATGGCGGCGCCGGTAAAACGTTTGCAGCAGCCGCAAGCTGGTGCGGTACGCGACAAAGGCCACCAGGCTCAAGCCGTAATACAGCACGAAGACCGAGCGCGAATAGGAATAGTCGGCGTAAGTAAAGCCGCCGCGATAAAAGAACGCCGCCACCGTCACCAGCAGCGCCCCGATGGAATTGGCCTTGAAGATGTTGATGAAATCGTCGCTGTAGGAAAATTCGCCCCGCACCCGATACAAGCCGCGATACCAAAAACAGGCGATCTGAATGAGCGGCACGAAATAAAGCACGCTCACATAAGGCAGGAATTCAAAGTGAAATTGATAGGGTAGCCAACCGAACAGCGGGACTTTGGCTTCGAGCAAGACCGGCTTGCCCGGATGCCGCAGCCAGAAGGAAGCGATAAAGAGCACACTGGCCAGCAGCGCGTCGAAAAGCACGACGCCAACCGTGATCAGGTTGATGCTGTGATCGGTCAGCGGCAACAGCCGCCAACGCGCGCGCGGGTGCACCAATTCAGCGGGGACAGCGATCATTCGATTGGTTTCGCGTGGTGAGACAGCCATTTTCTTCCAGCAGGGGAATCGGGTCAGGAGCGGGCCCGATGGTACGTAAACGGCTGAAAGACTGCAACTGCCGCGCCGTGCTAGGATGCGGGCGCCGTCGCCAGCCGTATATCGAATGTCAAAAGGCGCGGCCAAAGGAGTCGAGACCTATGTCTAGCAAATCAGCGCAAGTTGCCGCACTCACCGTCGCACCGCGCCCGCCCCTACCGCCAAAAGTCGAACTGTGGGAAGGGCTGCTAAGTGGTTGCGAACCACGCAGCCGCCCACAGTTGCCGCCAGTCACGATCAATCCCGAACGAATGGGCGGCACGCCGACGATTGCCGGTTACCGGTTGCCGGTCGCCACGTTGCTCGACTTTTTGCTCGACAGCCCGAGTCTGCCTGAGTTCGTCGAGGAATACGGCGGAGCCACTGTCGGCGATTGCCAGGCGGCCTTGCTCTATTTGCGCGAGGCGGTCGAACAACTCGAAATCGGCGAACGGATTGATGATTAATGGAAATCCTGTTTGACAACAACGTGCCGCGCCAATTGCGCCCGCACCTAGCCCCGCATCGCGTAACGCTCGCCAAAGAGAAAGGCTGGGCGGCTTACAAGAACGGCGAACTGCTGCGCCGTGCCGCCGCCGAATTCGAGGCGCTCATCACCGGGGATGCCAATCTTCCCCATCAGCAGCAGGTCGTGCAGCACAACATCGCAGTGATCGTCGTGCGGGCTGTGCAATTCAAACTGGCGCATTGCCTGCCGCTGGTGCCCGAAATTCTGGCCCGGCTCGCCGATACGCCACCCGGCCAGGTGGCCTGGGTTTATGAAAGCGAATCCTTGCGCCGCCGGGACGCCCGCAAGGGACGCGCCACTCCGTTGCCCTAAAGACTGATTCAGTTTTTGCGCTGCCCCTTTTCTTCCATATCGCGCAACTCGCGCCGCAACACCTTGCCGACGGCGCTTTTCGGCAACGCCTTCATGAATTCAATGTGCGTGGGTAGTTTGTATTTGGCTAAACGTTCGCGGCAGAAATCCTGAATCTCTGCGGCAGTGACGGCCGCGCCGTCTTTGAGGACGATGAAGGCCTTGACCGCTTCGCCGCGATATTGGTCGGGCATGCCGATGACGGCGCATTCCTTGACGGCGGCGTGCATGAACAAAACGTCTTCGATCTCGTTGGGATACACGTTGTAGCCGCTGACCAGGATCATGTCTTTCTTGCGTTGGACGATATAAAAATAACCGTCCTCATCCATGCGCGCGACATCGCCGGTATAAAGCCAGCCGTCGCGCAAGACTTCGGCTGTCTCGGCGGGCTTGTTCCAATAACCTTTCATGATCTGCGGCCCGCGAATGCACAGCTCGCCGGTTTCGCCCAGCGGAACTTCGGTCATGCCGTGCTCCAAATCCACGATCTTCATTTCGGTGTTGGGCACGGGCAAGCCGATGCTGCCTGGCTTGCGTTTGGCGAACATCGCCGTCGAAGTCCCCAGCGCCGATGTTTCAGTCATGCCCCAACCTTCAAACAATGACGCGCCGCTCATCGCTTCAAAACGTTCGATGACTTCGACCGGGCAGGGCGCCGAGCCGCTGTTCAAACGGCGAATCGCGCCGAGCTTGCTGTGCGCCGCTTCGGGATGATTGAGCAGCGAGATGAACAGCGTCGGCACGCCGGGAAAAAAACTCGGTTCGTAAGTGTTGATGGCCGCGAGCAGCATGTTCACGTCGTATTTCGGAATCAGGATTTGCAAGGCCCCGGCAAAGGTGCCGTAGACCAAGCCCACCACCAGGCCATACACGTGGAAGTACGGAATCACCAGCAAAAATTTTTCGTGCCCGCGCGTTGTATATTCCTGGCTCCAAACGTGGCACTGCACGGCGGGCGCGAACAGGTTGTAATGCGTCAGCATCGCGCCTTTGGGCGTGCCGGTCGTGCCGCCGGTGTAAACCAGCGCGGCCACGTCTTCTTCGGCATTGATCTCGACGCGCGGCAGTTCGGGCTTTTCGACGCTTGCCAGCAACGCCGAAAACGAAAGCGTGCCTTCCGGGGCAGCGGGCGCGTGGCGCTGGTCTTGACCGTAAGCTTGCACGCTGGTCGTGATGATTTGTTCGATGCTGGTGTTCGCCTTAATGCCCAGACTGATGTGCGACAGCACGTCGAGCGTGATGATCAGCCGCATCCCTGAATCTTTGGCGACGAGTTCGACTTCGCGCGGGGTGTAGATCGGATTGACGTTCGCCACAATCGCGCCCAGCCGCACGATGGCGAAAAAACTGATGACGTATTGCGGGCAATTGGGCAGCATCACGCCCACGCGGTCGCCCTTGCGAATGCCCAGCCGCGCCAGCGCCGTCGCCAGCTTCTCGGCTTGCGCTTTTATATCGTTGTAGGTCAATTGCGCGCCCAAGAAAGCCGTCGCCGGACGTTCGCCATAATGGCTGGCGGCGATGTTCAGCACGGTAAAGATGGATTGCCGCGGGTAATTCAGTTCGGCGGGAACCCAGTAATCGTAATGCTTCAACCACGGTTTCTGTGCGTACGGAGATGGATTGGTGCTCATAGAATCAGTGCGTCTTCCGGATTTGATAGCTGGTGCAAAACCAGGAGCGGTAACGACCGGGTAGGTTCAGCAAGCGTCCATTGCAAATCTACCCGGCCTGGTTTGCTTCGAAGCGCCGCGAGAATAGCAGACTACTGTGACTTGTGCGAAGCTCACTTGAACCAGCGCAGATACTCCGGCAACGAATGCAATTGATCCACGTGGTCGGGCGCGGCATTGCCCGCGAAGCCGAGCAGGCGGAATTGTCCGGCGCGCGCTTCGCTCAACTGCTGCGTGCCCAGCGGCCCCCATTTCAAGACCGGCTGGCGTTTCAGTCCGAGTTGCGCGAGCAGCCAATCCGCCGTCTCGGTCGTGCTGGCATAGGTGCCAGGGAAAATTTCAGAATGCGTGATGAGCATTTGTTTGCGGCCCGCCACGGCACCCCGCGCGAATTGCAAAAAGATTTCCAGCCCGGCACTTTCCAGTTTTGACTCCTGCGGACCTGCCTTGCCGTCAATATAGCCCGTGTGCAAGCCGTCAATCAGCAACACGCGCTCAACACGCGCGTAATGCTCCGGCGTTTTCAGTATTTCACGCACCGCGCCGTAACCCGCGCTCCACGCCGTCAGCGTCAGCGGCGCGAATTTCACGCCGGCCTTGCGTTCGGCCTCGTTTAGCAACCGCGTCAGCAATTGCGGATCGCTGAAGGGCTTCGCATACGCGCTGGAACCCGCGCCGATTTGTATCGAAAGCACCGCCGTCTTGCCCACGCGCGCGGCGGCGACTTCAGGCAGCCACGTGCCGCCGTGAAAGTGTATGAAGAGCGGTGTGCTGGCCCGCAAGCGCAACTGCTGCGGCAAAAACAACGTGCCGAGTTCGAGCTTTTCGCGCCGTCCGGCAGGCGTTTGCTGCGGCAACCGCGTGTGGGCGCGCGTGTGTTCGACCATCGGCGAAGGGTTTTGCGCTTGTTGGGCAAACGCAGCCAGCGCGCAGACAATGACGAAGATGAATGAACGCATAAACATTGTTTCCCGTTTTGCTGAATCGAAGGCGCGGCGCGAAAATCAAGCCAAGCGAGATTGGTACATTGATTTCGGTAGAACATTCTCAATTCTCAACTCTCCATTCTCAACTCCTGGCAGGCAGCTCCCCGCAGGTTGTTCACTGCAAAAGAATTGAGAATTGAAAGTTGAGAATTGAGAATGCCAGCGGCCTCTCGTGTTCCAATCTTGATTGGTCTGATTTAGCATACGCGCTCATCAACCCACAGAGAAGGAGTGAACGAACTTGGAGCCGATCTCGCATTATTTCTATTCGCATCGTTTGAAACTGCAATTCTGGGACTGGGGCACGGCGGGCAAGCCGACGCTGTTGCTGGTGCACGGCGGCCTGGATCACGCGCGCAATTGGGACTGGGTGGCGCGGGCCTTGCGCGACGACTTTCATGTTTACGCGCTCGATCTGCGCGGCCACGGCAACAGTGCCCAGGCGCCCGGCGCGCTATACAGCATCGCCGAACACGTGCTCGACCTGTCGGCGCTGGCCGACATCATTGACGATTTTCCGCTTTACCTCATCGGGCACTCGTTGGGCGGCATCATTACGCTGCATTACGCGGGCATCTTCCCCGAGCGCGTCAAAAAAGCCGTCGTCATCGAAGGCCTAGGCCCGCCGCCCAATCATCGCATCCACAGGCCTGCGCCCGAACGCTACCGCGACTGGATCGCTGGCGTGCGCAAGACCGAAACGCGCGACCCGCATTCTTATCCCGACCTGCAATCCGCCGTCGCGCGTATGAAAGAAGCCAACCCGCATCTGTCCGACGAAGTCGCCCAGCACCTGACCTTGCACGGCACGAACTGGAATTCGGACGGCTCGCTGGTCTGGAAGTTCGACAACTTCGCGCGCGGCTTTCCGCCCTACGGCACGAACATCGAAGACGCGCGCCAAATCTTTAGCCAGATCACCTGCCCGGTGCTGCTCTTCTGGGGCATGGAAAGCTGGGCCGCCGATCCGAGCACGGATGGGCGCGCGAACGTGATCCGAAATCACCGGCTGATCAAGGTGGCGAACGCCGGGCATTGGGTGCATCACGATCAGTTGGATTTGTTTTTGATTGAGACGCAGAAGTTTTTGGCGGAGGCTTGAACCGCTGTCATCCATAACTTTCGATCAGGAGAACGAAGCATGACGCTCAACGACATTCAACAACTGTTTGCCTATACCGAATGGGCCAACGCCCTCGCGCTCGACGCAGCCGAAAAGCTGACGGAAGAACAACTCACGCAAGATCGCCAGATCAGCCACGGCTCGATTCTGGGCACGCTCTTGCACATGGCTGGGGCCGAATGGGTTTGGCTGGAACGCTGGCACGGGCGTTCACACACGGGCCCGGATGCCTGGGCGCGTTGGACAGTTGAGCAGTGCGGCGATGTCGCCAGCTTGCGCGCGCAATGGCGGCAGGTTGCGGCAGAACGCCAAGCCTATTTGGCGGGCTTGACCGACGACGCTTTGCCGCGCGAACTCGCCTTCAAACGCATTGACGGCAGCGCGCACAGTTTGCCGCTGGGACAACAGATGCAACACGTCGTCAATCACGCCACGTTGCATCGCGGCCAGGTCGTCGGGATGATCCGGCAATTGGGGATCACGCCGCCCGCGACGGACTTGCTGTTTTTTCTGCGCCAGCCGCAACAATGATGAATACGGAACGGCTCTTTAGCACGAGCCCCGGCTTCACTGAACGTCCCTGGTGTTACAATGCCCGCCATTATGGCAACCAAAGCTCCCAAAACAGTCTATGCGTGTCAGACCTGCGGCTATCAATCGGCTAAGTGGCTGGGCAAATGCCCGGATTGCAATACGTGGAATTCGTTTGTCGAGGAGCGCGAGCGCGAGTCGTCCAAGGCGGGCAAGACAGGCACGGCGGTTTCGCGTGGCGGCTTGAAATTGCGCCAGAGCAAGCCCGTGGCCTTCAACGCCATTCCCGCGCAGGACGAGGCGCGCGAGGTCACCGGCATTGATGAATTCGACCGCGTGCTGGGCGGCGGCATCGTGCCGGGTTCGCTGGTGCTGATCGGCGGTGAACCGGGCATCGGCAAAAGCACCCTATTGAGTCAGGTGGCCGACAAACTCAGCGGGATGTATGGCAGTGTGCTTTACGTTTCGGGCGAAGAGAGCGAACGCCAGAT
>JANOWX010000362.1:0-4434 GCA_031418175.1 Acidobacteriota bacterium
TGCGCCGAGGAAGGCGTTGTTTTGCACGGTGCTCTTTTCGCCTTTGTAGCGCGCTTCGACAGCGGCGAGATAAAGCTGCTCTTGCGCGCTCACCTTTGGCGCGAGTTCTTTGGCGCGTTTGAGCGCGGCATCGCGGCGCGCGTCGTTGACCGCCGCCATCGCGATGCCCCACTGCGCCAGCGCGCATTCGGGATCGAGTTGCGCGGCGCGTTCAAAGGCGCGGTCGGCTTCGTAGCCCCAGAACGAATGGAGCAGCGCGAGGCCTTGATTGAAGAACTGTTGCGCCTCGGCGGATTTGGTTGTGACCGGCATGTGAACTTTGCCATAACCGGCGACGAGTTGCGCGGGTTTGGTCGAAGCTTGGGTAGCGGATGGCAGGTGGCAGACTTGGGTGTTGTCTTTGGATGGCGGTTGTTGCTGAGCGAAAGCGGCCATCGAACAACAGCACCAACAACACAGCCATAACAGTTTGATCTTCATCGCAGTTCCTCCAAAAATTCTCTTGACTCAAGCGTGGTCAACAGCGGCGGCATTCATTCTTTGCTTCTCTGCCCGAATGGTCCGCCGCTCTTCGTCAATCAGCGCGTCAAGCTCGTCCTCACTCATACCAGTTGCCGCGAACTGTTCACGTACCGGCGTCAGGATTTCATCCAGCGAAGACGCGCTGAATTCGCGCACCGCAGGTTCTTGCATCAAAGTCGTCGCCTCGTGTGACATTCCGTTGCCTCCATTCCTTTGCGACGGTTTATTTCACGATCCCGTGTTTCTTCAAAAACGCCTGAATCGTCGTGAAAATCTTCAACGTCTCGTCGCGGTTGAAGCCGCCGTGTTTGCCGCCCGGAATCGTCAGCAATTGATTCGGCACGCCGGCCTTTTCAAGCGCCGCGTGCAAACGCACGCCGTGTTGATAGGGCACGTCCGGATCGGCGTCGCCGTGAATCGTCAAGATCGGCGGCAGCCCCGCGCGCACATAGGTCAACGGCGAGACGCGCTTGGCGATGTCGTAGCGGTTTTCCATGCTGCCCATCCATTGCACGGCGTAAGTTTTCATGTTCGCCCCATCCAGCAAATCGCCGACATCGGTGATGCCGTACCAGTTGATGATCGCGGCGACTTTCAACGTTTCAGTGCCGGGGCATTGGCGTTCCAGCCCGGCGGTGTCGGGCAACATGCCGGTCGTCAGCGCCAGATGCCCGCCCGCCGAATGGCCGGTCACGACGAGCTTGTTCACATCGAAAGCGTACTCTTTGGCATTGCGCATCACCCAGCGCAAGGCACAGCGGCAATCTTCGACAGCGGCGGGCGCGAGCGAAACGCGGCCCAGCCGGTATTCGACATTCACCACGGCCCAGCCCATTTCGAGATAGGGCAGGATGTTCAACACTGAGGCTTCTTTGGCGCCGCGGACCCAGCCGCCGCCGTGAATCATAATCAACGTCGGAAACGACCCCGGCCCTGCCGTGCGCGGCGTGTAAACATCGAGCTTGGCGTCGTAACCATTCGCGGTCAGATAAGTGATGTTGGGCGCGACGCGATGACTGATCGTCGCTTCGGCGGCCCAGGTGGCGCGGTCAGAAAGTTGGGCGAAAGCAAAACGCGGCGCGAGTGCCAGCAACAGCGTCAGCAATGCAAATCTCTTTAGCATGCGGATGAATCTCCTTTGCGGGTTTCGGATTTTCGATGGGATGCGACAACGGCGCAAAGCATGCTCCCAAGCTCGAAAAAAGAAAAGCGGGAGTGCGACATTGCTGCCACGCTCCCGCCTTCCCGCCGCATCAGTCTGGCGCGGGCTTATTTCTTCTTCGCCGACCAGGTGCCGGAAAAACCGCCGAACTCCCACTTGCCGCCCATGCTGCCGTCGGCGGCGCGTTTGCCGGGGAGCATGATCGGGCCTTGGCCCTGATACTGGGCCACCAGCGTGACGGTGTCGCCTTCGACCTTGATGTCCACGATGTTCATGTCGCCGCCGCTGGGGACTTCGGTCTTGAGCTTGCCGCCGTCATTTTTGATGACCAGCGTCAGCGGCAATTCGCCCTGACCGTCGGCAATGACTTTGGCGTCATAGGTGCCTTCGAGGCCCGCCATTGCGGACGCGCCGCCACCGGCTGCCGGGGCTGTCGCTGCCGGAGCTACCACTTTCGCCGCGTCGCTCCGCGTACCCTCCAACGTGCCTTTCATATCCCCTGCGGTAAAGCCGCCCTTAATTTTGCCGGCGTCGTATTTGCCTTTGAATTCGACGGCCGTGCCGCCCGCGTCAGCAGTAACAACGAGATTATTCTCGGCGTCTACGGTCACGTTACTGACCATCAGCGGCAACGGCGAATCTTTGAATTCCGCCGCCCATTTGTCGCCGTTCTTTTTCAACACCAACACCAAGTTGATCGTACCCAACTCGCTGCTGGTGACGGTGGTGTTATAGGTGCCTTCCACCGGATGGCCCTGCGCGAGGGCCGCCACCGAGAGCACGCCCGCGCATATTGCAGCCAGCGCAAAACTGGCCAGATTGAAATGCTGTTTCTTCATTACCTGTCTTCTCCTATCAAAAAAGTGTTTGCGGCAAGCGCACATTGGCTTGCGTGAAGTCGTCCGAACGATGCTGGGATTGCACTGGGGAGCTTGGCGCGGCGCGCGCGTTTTATTTATTCGTATCTTCAGTCAAGCACTCGATCAATGTACTGGCAACCTTGGGACATCTGCTCAACCAACGTCAATTCGCCGCGCAGTCTACTGCTACAGAGCGCGGGAAAACAAGCGGCGGCCCCAGGTTTTCATTTGGCTTGACCAGCCAGGCGCTGCAATTCATAGAGTTTGGTCAACGCTTCGACCGGGCTGAGTTGATTCACGTCCAGTTGCAACAGCGCTGCCAGCACGGCGGCGCGCGCGGCTTTGTCGCTGACCCGCGCGCCTTTCGCGCCCGCCTGGCCATCGTGTTCGCGCAACAATTCCTGCGCGCGGCGGATCACCGGTCTCGGCAAACCGGCCAGTTGCGCGACATAAATGCCGAAGCTCTTTTCGGCACGCCCCGCTTCAACTTTGTGCAGATATTCGACCGTGCTGCCGCGTTCGCGTACGGCCAGATGATTTGCGCACGCGCGGCAAGTAATCGGCGCAATCGGTCAGTTCGTTATAGTGCGTGGCGAACAAAGTCTTGGCCGCCAGCTTCGGCTGGTTGTGCAGGTATTCGACCACGGCGCGCGCGCTTGAAAGGCCAGCAGACTTGTCATGGATGAAGCGCTCACCGAAAGTTTTCGACCAGCATCAGATCGTCAGCGGAAGCGTCCACACGCGTAAAGAGAATCGTTCGTCCATCTGGTGTGGCGGTCAAGCCTGCCGAAACTTCGCCGAGGTTGCGCGCCACGGTCGCGGATTTGCCCGTGACGAAGTTGCGATATTGCAGCCGCGTTTCGCCGTTGAGTTGGTCAATGTAGTAGACGCCACTGCCGAACAACCACCAATTAAACCAATAGACTTCGTCGAGCACTTTGACCGGCGCGCCGCCCGCCATCGGCAGGCGCCACAATGGCGACACGACCGAAGACATGTGGTAGTAGAGGTTGCCGCCATCCGCCGACTCGAAGGCCCCACCACCCTGATTCGGCGTGACCTGTACCGCCTCTCCGCCAGTCGCCGGCATCTTCCAGATTCGATAATCACCGGAGCGCATGGAGGTGAAGTAAATCCACTGGCCATCGCGGGAGAAGGTGGGGTTGAGGTCAAAGGCCGGATGCGAAGTGAGACGGCGCGGCTTGCCGCCTGCCGCAGGAACGACATAGACATCGAACTCGCCTTCCCCGTTGGAGGAGCCGTTGGAGGAGCCGTTGGAGGAAAATGCAATGAGTTGTCCGTCCGGAGACCAATGCGGGCAATTGGTGTCTTGCGCATGCGTGGACGTGAGTTGGACGGCGTTGGCCCCATCCGGCTCAGCCACCCAAATCTCAGCGTCGCCCGAGCGGGTTGAAGCGAAGGCGACCCGGCGACCGTCGAGCGAAAACTGGCAATGGTACTCGTATTTGGTGGATGAAATCGCCATCACCGGCGCGGACGAGGCCGGCACGCCGGGAGCAGTGGTCTCGATACGCCAGAGGTTCGTATCAACAAAACTGCGCACATAAACCAAGCGGGCCGGCCTGCCAGGCTGAGCGCGCGCGATCACGGGCCCAGGAAGGCTGCTCCGTGGTGGTGACGCAGCCGGGGCAATGCGGGCAGCGGTAGCGTTTGCTGTGGAACCACAGCCGCACCTGCCGGCCACAGAGCGGCAGATGACGCAGTGGCAGCTTTTCGCCCTGAGCATGGAATTCCGTGGCTTTTTGCCCACACTGATGACACAGCGCGTAGCCCCGCGTGGAAACTACGTCACACTCGATTTGGTCTTTGTCGTAGTCCACCTTCGTAACGCGAATGTGGGGGATGTTCAATAGCTCTTCAATCGAAATC
>JANOWX010000363.1:0-12098 GCA_031418175.1 Acidobacteriota bacterium
AAGCTTGTACTCTGAACACCTGCTCCTGTGCATTGCCGTTTCTTCCAGTGGGCAAACACGATGAATGAACAACCAACCTACGCCCGCATTCCCGAACCCCCCGAAACATTTTTGTTGGGCCATCTGTTGACGCTCAGTGCCGAAACGCCCGTGCAGGATATGTGGCGGCTGGCGCGCGAATTGGGGCCGATCTATCGCATGGAAATGCGCGGGCGCGTCGTCATCGTGCTGTCCGGCTACGAGCTGGTCAACGAAGTGTGCGACGAAAAACGCTTTGACAAAAGCATTCGCGGCGGCTTGCGGCTGGTGCGGCGCTTTGGCGGCGACGGGCTGTTCACGTCGAAGACCGAAGAGCCGAACTGGAATAAGGCGCACAACATCCTGCTGCCCAACTTCAACCAGAAGGCGATGCTGAGTTATCACCCGATGATGCTAGACATCGCCGAGCAGTTGATGCTGAAGTGGGCGCGCCTCAACGACGAGGACGAAATTGACGTCGCGCACGACATGACCAGCCTTACGGTGGACACCATCGGCTTGAGCGGTTTCGACTATCGTTTCAATTCGTTCTATCACGACAAAGAGCATCCTTTCGTAGGCGCGATGGCCGACGCGCTGGGCATCACGATGGATGAGTTGCGCGACGCGCCGATGGAAGGCCTGATTCGTCAAAGCCGCGACCGCCGCTTGCAAGAAGACATCCGCACGATGAACGACACCGTTGATCGCATCATCAAAGACCGCCGTGCCAGCGGCGAAGATTTCACGGCCAAAGCCGACATGCTCGGTTGCATGCTCAGCGGCGTGGACAAAAAAACCGGCGAACCGCTGGATGACGTGAACATTCGCTATCAGGTCATCACGTTTTTGATCGCCGGACACGAGACGACCAGCGGCCTGTTGTCGTTTGCGCTCTATGCCTTGTTGAACAACCCCGACGTGCTGGCGCAAGCCTGCGCCGAAGTTGATCGCGTGCTCGGCCCTGATCCGACGATCAAGCCGACCTATCAACAGGTGAATCAACTCGGCTACCTCACACAGATTTTGAAAGAGACCTTGCGCCACTGGCCGACGGCGCCCGTCTTTGGCTTGTATCCGTTGGAAGACACGGTCATCGGCGGCAAGTACAAAATCAAAAAACAGCACACCCTCACTGTGCTGTTGCCCGCCTTGCACCGCGACAAGAGCATCTGGGGCGCAGATGCCGAACGCTTCAACCCTGACAATTTCAACCCCGAAGCCGAAGCCCAACGTCCGGCCAATGCGTGGAAGCCATTCGGCAACGGCAAGCGCGCCTGCATCGGACGGCAGTTCGCCTTGCAGGAAGCGACGCTGGTGTTGGGCATGCTGCTGCATCGCTTCAATCTGGTTGACCACACGCGCTATCAACTCAAGATCAGAGAATCGCTGACGCTCAAGCCAGACGGCTTCAAGATCAAATTGCGCTTGCGGACAGAGAAAGAGAGATTGGGGGCTGGGGGTTGGGGGCTGGAGGCTAATTCAGCCAGCGCCGCTCATGCACCAGCCCCTAGTCCCCAATCCCTAGCCTCTAGGCACGCGACACCGTTGTTGGTGCTGTACGGCTCGAACATGGGCACGGCGGAAGAAATCGCGCGGCGCATGGCGGGCGATGCCGAAGAGAACGGCTTCGTCGTCAAAGTCGCGCCGCTTGACGATTACGTCGGGCGTCTGCCGAAAGAAGGGCTGCTCGCCATCGTCACGTCTTCCTACAACGGCTTGCCGCCCGACAACGCGGTGCAGTTTTGCGAATGGTTGCGTAGCGCGGAATTGGCAAGCGCTGCGCTCGACGGCGTGACCTATGCGGTATTCGGATGCGGCAATCGCGACTGGGCGGCGACGTTTCAACAGGTGCCGCGCTTCGTTGACGCGCAACTGGCGGCGCACGGCGCGCGACGCTTGTTCCAGTTGGGCGAAGGCGATGCGCGCGATGATTTCGACGGGCAATTCCAAAAGTGGTATCAACCTTTGCGCGCCGCCGTGTCCGACGCGCTCGGCATTCGCATCCAACCAGCAGGGGCCGAAGCCAAGCCGCTTTTCCGCTTGGAGATTGTGCCGGGCCAGCAGATGAGCCCGTTCGTGGATTCATTCGACGCCAAGCCGATGACTGTGCGTGTGAACCGCGAATTGCATCGCACCGACGGGCCGCATCCTTCCGACCGTTCGACGCGCCACCTCGAATTGGAACTGCCGCCGGGCGTGAGCTATCGCGCGGGCGACCACCTGGGCGTGATCCCGCACAACAGCGAGGCCCTCGTCAGCCGCGTGGCCGCGCGCTTCGGCTTCGACCGCGAGGTTTTCATTCGCTTGCGGCGCAACACCAATCGCAAGACTTTTCTGCCCGCCGATCAAACCATTGCTGTCCAACGGCTGCTTGCCGATTACGTCGAATTGCAGGACGTGGCGACGCGCACGCAGTTGCTGACGCTGCTGAGTTACACCGAATGCCCGCCCGAACGCATTCAACTGCTCGGCCTGATCGAAGAGGAAGAGCGCTACAAAGAAGAAGTGCTGGCGAAGCGGAAGTCGCTGATTGATCTGCTGGAAGAGTTCCCAGCCTGCGCGTTGCCGTTCGAGACCTATCTGGAAATGCTCTCGCCGCTGCGCCCGCGTTATTACTCAATCGCCTCGTCGTCGCTGGCCGATGCGCGCGCGTGCAGCATCACCGCCGCCGTGGTCGAAGGCCCCGCGCGTTCGGGGCGCGGCACGTTCGCCGGCGTTTGCACGAACTATTTGCGCGCACAGGCCGAGGGCAGCGTGATCTATGCCGTGGTCAAAGACACCAAGTCGGCGTTTCGTTTGCCCGCCGATCCGGCGGTACCGATTGTGATGATCGGGCCGGGCACGGGCCTCGCGCCCTTTCGCGGCTTCTTGCAAGAGCGCGCGGCGTTAAAAGCCGCCGGACAGTCAGTCGGCCCGGCCTTGCTGTTTTTCGGCTGCCGCCATCCGCAGCAGGATTTTATTTACGAAGACGAGTTGAAGGCGTTTGAAGCGCAAGGCGTGACGCAGTTGGTGACGGCCTTTTCGCGCGGCGAGGGACAGCCGAAACGCTACGTGCAGGATGAACTGTATGCGCGGCGGCACGAGGTGTGGGCGCTGGTTGAAGCGGGCGCGGTGATCTATGTTTGCGGCGACGCCAGCCGCATGGCTCCCGATGTGCGGCGGACGCTGGCGGCGATCTATGCGGAAAAGACGGGGAAGAATGCTGAGGTTTGGTTGAATGAGATGACGGCGGGGCAGCGGTATTTGGTGGATGTGTGGGCGGCGAACTAAAGTAGTTTGGCAAGGAGGCAGAGATGGCTTACGGAAATTATAAAAACACCGATGAAGTTGCGAAGAAGTATCAGGTGTCGGTGGCGATTGAGCCGTTCGTGCAGTTGCGGCCTTTCGCTGTCCCTGAAGCATTTTAGCAAGAGTTGAATTACGTGCTGGGGCATGTGCAGGTGAAGATGTCGGAGGCGGCGATCAGCGAATTTCTGATTGCGCCGGTCTTGAAAGAGGTGTGGCGGCATTACGACGACACGCTGTTGCTGTGGAGCCACGTGGCGTTGACGGCGGGCGAAGAGTTCGACGGTTACCCGGATTATCTGTTTACCAAACGCACGGCGCTGGGGATGGTGCGAGAGAAACCGTACCTGCTCGTGGTCGAGGCCAAGAAGGACGATTTTGAAGGCGGCTGGGGGCAGTGCCTGGCGGCGTTGCTGGCGGCGCAGGAGATCAATGGCGATGAGCAAATTATCTTGCACGGGTCGGTTTCCAACGGCGAGGTGTGGCAATTTGGAAAGTTGCAAGCGCGACAGTTCGTGCGCGATCCGCAGTCGTTCACCATTTCGGATTTGGCTGACTTGTTTGCGGCCTTGCACGATGTGTTTGAACGCGCGAAGCAGCAAGCGCAAAAGAACTGATCGCGGATTGGTAAAGCTATGGCTCGAATTGAAAACAATCAGGGGCAGTAATTAGAGCTTGAGCCAGTGGCTTACCAGTTTGAAACGGCAGAAGATATTGATGACCTGAACTGGCTACAAATTCGGATTGCTGTCAGTGACGGTGAAGATGAATGGGCGACTACCAACCCCGTCTTACAGACTTGGGAAGTTACAGGACTCATCAAATGGCTTCGCCAATTTGTGGCGAAAGATGAGACCGCCAAGCCTGTTTGGCAGGCGCTGGAACCCCGTTTCAAAGTTGAAGCCAGCTTCGGTCAGAGCGAAACGAAATTCACTGCTTCGCTTGGCTATAAGTTTTTGCCGTCAGCGTTGCGCGAGGATAAAAACTACGTCACAAGAATCAAGATCACTTTTGCCAGTGACGCTGCGAGCGTTTTGAAGTTTGCCGGCGAACTCGAAAAAGAGATCCAACGGTTTCCTGTCAGGAGGTCGTAGCGAAAGCTATCAATGCGAAGCGCGATTTATTGGATTGAACGAAACTGGCCTGGTCGGCTCGCCATTGTGCCGCTTCCGCGTGGCAATGATTGGTTGGAAGATGAAGTCGCGGCTTGGCAGCAATCTGGATTGAACGTTATCGTTTCGCTGTTGGAAAGCGCTGAAACCGATGAGTTGGGTTTGCGTCAGGAAGCTGCGTTGTGCGAAGCGGCGGGGCTTGAATTTGTTTCCTTCCCAATTGTAGACCGCAGCGTTCCCGTGACGCGCCAAGCCGCAATGGAGCTGGCGGCGCGACTTGCTTAGCAACTACGGCAAGGCAAAAACATCGGCGTCCATTGCCGACAAAGCGTAGGGTGCGCTTCGTTGCTGACGGCGAGTGTGATGATGGTGCTGGGCGTGCGCCCTGAAGACGCGCTGCGAAAAATCAGTGAGGCGCGCGGCTGCCCTGTGCCAGAGACTGCGCAACAATACGAATGGCTGATGGCGTTTGCCGTGGCGCAAGCGGCCTGAGTCGAGAAATTGCCTATGACTACCCCAACGCTTAACAACCGCCTGACCTCGATGGATTCGAGCTTCCTCTATTTTGAAAAGAAGGAAGCCACGATGCACATCGGCAGCGTCAGTGTTTTTGATGGCGAGATTCCGTTCGACGAATTCATTGCGATGATGGATGCGAAGATGCATTTGATTCCGCGCTATCAGCAGATTGTCGTCAACGATCCTTTCAATCTGGGCCATCCGACGTGGGAGCCGGACCCGAACTTCGATTTGCGCAAACATATTTTCAAGGTGCAACTCGACGCGCCGGGCAGCGAAGCGCAATTGATCGAACTGGCGGGCGAACTCTTCACACCAATGATGGAGCGCAACAAACCGCTGTGGGACATCTTTTGGGTATACGGCTTGGAAGGCGGCAAGAGCGCGATGGTGGCGCGCGTGCATCATTGCATGGTGGACGGTATGTCCGGCGTAGACCTGCTCAAAATCATTCTCGACTTTTCGCCGAAACCCGCGCCGCCTCCGCCCAAACCTGAAGCTCAATCACGGATGCCGCAAGTTGACCCAACGCGGCGGCTGTTTGATTCGTTGCTCGGCGGCGCGCAGGAAAGCATGAATCGTTTGATGGAATTTCAAAACGGCTTGCTCAATTTGACGCAGGCGTTGACGAACGAACAGACGCGGGCTTCGATGCAAAAGATGAGTAGCGAATGGCCGCGTTTGATTGCGCCCGTGTCGCCGTTGCCGTTCAACGCGGCGGTGTCGGGGGCGAAGCGGCTGGTGTGGAATACGTTTTCGTTTGCCGAAGCGCGCGCGATGCGCGGCGCGCTCGGCGGCACGGTCAATGACGTAGTCCTCACCGCCCTGTCAGGCGCGGTGGCGCGATACGCCGCCGGTCACGGCCACACCGTCGCTGGACGCAACCTGCGCGTAATGGTTCCGGTCAGTTTGCGGCAAAGCGATCAGCACGGCGCGTTGGGCAATCTGGTTTCGGTGCTGCCGGTTGAAATTCCGCTTGACCTCAAAGACCCGCGCGAACGGTTCGCTTTCGTCAATCAGAAAACCGGCGCGATGAAAGCCGGTCGCGTTGCCGAAGGGCTGAATCTGTTTTCGGCGCTGATGGGCACCCTGCCGCCGCCGCTGCACGCGTTGATGGGCGCGCTCTCAACGGCGAATGTGCCGCTGCCGCCCTTCAATATGGTGGCGACCAACGTGCCTGGGCCGCAGGTGCCGATGTACGCGATGGGCAAGCAGATGACGGCCTATTACCCTTACGTGCCGGTCGGCTGGGGACTCGGTTGCAACTGCGCGATTATGAGTTACGACCAGCACCTGTTTTTCGGCCTGACGGCGGATACGCAAGCCATGCCCGATGTCGAACGGCTGCGCGAATGTTTATACGAAGCATTTTATGAATTGCGTGCGGCGGCGGGCGTCGAACCCATTCAACCGCAAGTAATGAAAGCGGCGGCGGCAGGTAAAGGACGCGGGCGCGGGAATAAAGAGTAAATAAGGGGCTTGGCGCAAAAGCCGCGCGGCGCGATAATCCGGCTATGGCAATCAAGGAAAAATATCTAGACCCTTTTACCGACTTCGGCTTCAAGCGGCTGTTTGGCAGCGAGCCGAACAAAGACCTGTTGATTGATTTCCTCAACCAACTGCTGCCGCCGCAACACCAGATTCAAGATTTGACTTACGCGGACAAGGAACACGTGGGGCGCACCGCATTTGACCGGCGGGCGATCTTCGATCTGTTTTGCACCGGACAGAACGGCGAACGCTTCATCGTCGAGATGCAGCGCGCCAAGCAGAAGTACTTCAAAGACCGCAGCGTTTATTACACGAGTTTTCCGATTCGGGAGCAGGAAAAGCGTGGCAACTGGAATTACCGGCTCGAACCGGTCTATCTGGTCGGCATCCTCGATTTCGTTTTTGACGAAGACAAAGACAACCCCGAAGTCTGTCATCGGGTGCAGTTGAAAGACCAACTCAACCGCGTCTTTTACGACAAGCTGATGCTGATCTATCTGGAGATGCCGAAGTTCACCAAAACCGAAGCCGAGTTGGAGACAAGCTTCGACAAGTGGCTTTATGTGCTCAAGCATCTGCCTCAGTTGGATGAGCGACCCGCCAAAATGCAGGAGCGAATTTTCGCCCACCTCTTCGAAGAGGCGGCAGTTAGTAAATTTGACCCCGATGAACTGCTGCTTTACGAAGCAAGCCTAAAGGCATATCGCGACAACACGAACACGTGGGACTACGCGATTGAGGAAGCAGTGCAGAAGGCGGTGAAGGAAGCGGAGGGGAAAGTGAAGGAAGCGGAAGAGCAAGTGAAGGAAGCGAAGGAGAAAGTGAAGGAAGCGGAGGAGAAAGCGGAGGAGAGAGTGAAGGAAGCGGAAAAGAAAGTGGAGGAGGAAGTGAAGGGAATGGCGCGCAAAGCGTTACGTCAAAACCTGCCGCTGGCTCAGATTGCCGAACTCACCGGCCTGACCGAAGCAGAGATCGAAGCCTTACGCGAATAATGGAGGAAACGTATGCCGACGCCCAGTCTATTTACCCCGCAAGAAGAGCAATTGTACGAAGAGATCGTGGCGGCTGTAGACAAACACCGTGCGGCATACGACCGTTGCATCAAGTTGCTCCAACCTTATCTCAACCGCTTGAACTGCGAGGTTTTCCCCGCCGCCGAAGAACATGCTTACCAAGAGTTAGAGGAGCAAGCTCTTTACCATCGCCGCGAGTTGCAACAGTGCCAATTGCGCTTGCTGCCTTACCGCGATAACAAGAACTGTTGGGATTACGCGATGGAGGAGGCGAAAGAGCGAGGCTACGCGGAAGGCGGCACAAGGATGGCAATGAAAGCGGCGCGAATAGCGTTGCGCAAAAACATGCCGCTGGCTGAGCTTGCCGAACTGACGGACTTGACCGAAGCGGAGATCGAAGCCTTGCGCGAGTAGGTGGGACGGGCTTTTCAGCGCCAGCAGGCGCGACTAGCGTGAGACGCAGTGGCAGGCGTCGAATCCATTCAACCGCAAGTGATGAAAGCGGCGGCGGGCAAAAGGCGGAAGATAAGGGTAGCAAGCTATTGCCTGTCAGACGTTGCTCAACGTATGCTGCGCGCGAAGAGGGGATCACCGGATGGCACGCAACTTAGCGATCAAACAGGCGACGCCTTCACTGTCCGAAAATAAACTTGCGGTCGCTGCCGGTGCGGAACTGGTTCGGCAATATCAGGAGTGGCGGCAAAGCTTTCAAACGCCTGCGAAACGGAGGGCGTTCATCCGCAACCTCTGCCACCGCATTGCCGAGGAATTCAAGCCGGAGCAGATCATCCTCTTCGGTTCGCACGCTTATGGGACGCCAACCGTGGAATCCGATCTCGATTTGCTGGTGGTGATGCCGTTTGAAGGCTCGCCGCTGGCCCAGGCCGTCAACATCAGCCGCCGCTTGAAGCTGATGATTCCGCTGGATTTGATCGTGCGGACGCGCCAGCAAGTGAACGAACGGCTGGCCATGGATGATTTCTTCATGCGCGAGATCGTTGAACGCGGAAAGGTGATGTATGAAGCCCAGCACCGCTGAGTGGGTCGAGAAGGCCGAAGAGGATTGGGTTTCGCTGCTCCGGTCGTATCGCGCGCGCAAAGAGCCTTCTTACAACGTTGCCTGTTTTCACGCGCAACAATGCGCCGAAAAGTATTTGAAGGCCCGGCTAGTCGAAGCAGGATCGGCGTATCCCAAAACCCATGACTTGTCGTTGCTGCTCACGCTGGTGCAGCCCCTTGAGCCGGGGTTAGGCATACTGCAACCGGCACTGGATGCGCTGAACAAATATGCTATCGCCTATCGCTATCCGGGACAGTCCGCCACCAGAGCCGATGCTAAAGATGCGGTGAACGATTGCCGCACGGTTCGCCAGATGATCCGCGCCTCATTGGGCTTGTCTGGTTGACGTGATGGTTTCGACTGCGGTCATTCATGCGACGGCCGATGTTGAACTGATTCAGGCGCAAGTGATGAAAGCGGCGGCTGGCAAAGGACGGAAGAAAGGGTAGCACGTGTTGCCACGCGCTGAATCACAATTGCCTTTTGTGCTGCGCTGACGCGGGGTATCATCCGCGCGAGGAATCAACCGTATGCCAAAAATCAAGATCAAATATAAAAAAGGCGGGCCGTCACAATTGCCTGCTTTGCGCGAGGCGTTGAAAGCGCCTGTCAATCCGCAGGAAAGCCTTGAAGAGGTGATTGCTGAAATCAATGCTTTTGAACGGCAGTACGGCCTTACGACCATCGAATTTTTTGCCCGCTTCAAACGCGGACTGATGGGCGACAGCCGGGATTTCATCAAGTGGGCGGGCTTGTTTGAGGGGTACCAACATTTGATGAAGCGGCATTTCAGCGCGGAGAAAGCGGCGGCCTAGATGCGTGATGTCAGCCAGTATTTTGAACTCATCCAAAAGGCGATTGAGTACAGCATTGCCACGGAAGTCGAACTCGAAATCCTGCGCTTCGGGGCGGACAGCGGGCTGATCGAAGGAGTCGTCTCTTTTGCTGATGGCTCGCGCCTGGAATTTACTGAACTGGTGGAGATCGAACAGCGCCACCCGGTCAAAGTGGAGTACCGTTATCAATTTGTGCAAAGCGAAGCGCCGGTTTTCCGCTACGATAACGCCGCGCATCACGAACACGTCGCCACGCATCCGCACCACAAGCACGTCGGAGCCGAAATCTTGTCGGCCATTGAGCCGGAGTTTCGCCAGGTGCTTGACGAAGCGGTGAAGCTGGTTAATGCGGGGGCCAGCGCCTCCGGCAAAAAGCGACGGCAAAGGAAACCACGCAAGTGATGAAGCCGCATTCCATCGAAGATGAAGCCGGGAATGAGCGCGCTTTGAAAGTGGTGGAGCGTTTGCTGGCGCAGCCGAAGCTCTCGCTGGAAGAGGAAAACCTGCTTGAGCTGCTGAGTTGTTTGATTCGCGCGTTTGAAGACCGGCACTATGCGATTCCGAGAGCTACGCCGGCGCGCGTGCTGCGGTTATTGCTCGAAAACCGTGGTTTGCAGCCAGCGGATTTATTGCCGTGCTTCGCTTCGCGCCAGCGGCTGCAAGTGGTGCTGGATGGCAAACGCGCGACCAGCCGTGACGAAGCTGCCAAACTTGGCGACTTCTTCAAGCTGGCCCCGAAAACTTTTATGGAGTGAGACGCGGCGGCGGGCGTCGAACCGATTCAACTGCAAGTGATGAAAGCGGCGGCTGCGTGGGCAAAGGACGTGGACGAAGAAAGAAAGAGTAACCAAGGGATAGCGCGGATGGGCAATTATCATAAATATGTTGGTGAAGCCTTTTGCGATCTTTTCAGCTATAGCACTAACACTTTCCGCGGGGGGCTTAGTGATCTACTTGTCCTGGAAACGTAGGCGATTGCTAATGCATGCGGGTTACTACCTTAGTGGCATTGGAAGGATGTCTAGGTATGAAATATATCATGGATAAATAGCCGATCTGTTGGGTTGGTAAGATGTAGGTACCTAAAAAGGGCGGCACTTTTTTTCTGTTTTGAAAACGAGTTCCACACGTTTGATTTTTGCCCTTTGCCTTTTGCCTTTTATTTCCACATTCAAGGAGCATCCATCAATGTCTGCTACTGCCTCACACGCGTTTCAGCGGGATCGCAAGGGCGTCAACGTGCCGCTCTGGCGCGAAGCCTTCGCTGGCTTGGACTGGCTGGCCTTGCGCACGTCGCCGGTCTATCTAGGTTTGGGCGTGCCGCGCGGCGACAAATCCGGCGTGATCGTGGTGCCGGGCTTTCTGGGCACGGATGCTTATTTGTGGGAGATGAATCTGTGGCTGCGGCGCATCGGCTACACGGCGTATATGTCACGCATCGGCTGGAACGCCGAATGTCTGAACGTGCTGACCGAACGCATGTCCGCCACGATTGACCAAGCGTATGCCGAGACCGGGCGCAAGGTGCATTTGATCGGGCACAGCCTGGGCGGCGTGCTGGCGCGCTCGATTGCGGTGCGCAAGGCGGAGCAGGTGGCTTCGGTCATCACGCTTGGGTCGCCGATTCGCGGCGTGCGTTCGCATCCGCTGGTGTTGGGGCGCGCCGACGACGTGCGCAATCTGCTGTTGCGCAAACGCCGCGAAGAGTGGCCGGATTGTTACACGGGCTACTGCACCTGCGCGGCGGTGATGGCGATGATGGTGCCGGACGCTGAAGGGCCGCCTGCGTTACGCCGGACGGCGATTTACACCAAGACCGACGGCGTGGTGGATTGGCAGGTCTGCGTCAACGACGACCCGGCGACCAATTTTGAAGTGAGCGGGACGCACGTGGGGCTGGCGTTCAATCCGGCGGTGTATAAGTTGATCGCGCAACGCTTGGCTGATTAATGGTAGGACGGACTTTAGTCTGTCCGCTGCGGTAGGACAGACTAAAGTCCGTCCTACCATTGGTCGCATTGAATTTGTTGGTTGAGCCAGCTTTCCGCGCTGGTCACGAAGGCGATTGAGAGCCGCACGGCCATCTCCGGCGTGATGTTCGCGCGTCCATTCAAAATCGCGGACAGGGTCTTGCGGTTGACGCCCAATCCGGCTGCGGCTTCAGTGATCGTCAAGCCCAAAGGTTTGAGGCAGAGTTCGCGCAAGACTTCGCCGGGGTGCGGCGGGTTGTGCATTTGCAGAGCAGTTCTCATAGTCAGTGATAATCCTCGTAATCAACCTTTCCCGACGCGCAGCGTCTTTGGAGTGCGAGCGGCACAGGCCGCCGCTTTGGTAGTCCCTTCATTGGTTAACCCATCAAGGGATACCAAAGCGGCGGCCTTTTGTGCCGCTCGCACTCCAAAGGCTTCGCCAATCGGGGCGAATAGTGGCCTGGATTCGCGCGCACTTCAATCCGGTGCATCCCACGGATGGGATGAATCCTTCCCACAAGCGGACAGCCGCTGCCTTGCCTGCCTGTCTTCCTTCCTGTACAACTCCCGCCAATCCGCAATTTCCCGTCTGGCACGCGGCTTGAGAAATCAGGCAAGTAATTCATTCAGGCTTCGGGGAGGAAATCATGATCCGGCTGGAAAATATCGAAAAGTTCTATCCGCAGGGCGTGCAGAAATACTTCGTGCTGCGGCGCGTTTCGCTCGAAATCAAAGAGGGCGAGTTCGTTTCGATTATGGGGCCGAGCGGCGCGGGCAAATCCACGCTGCTG
>JANOWX010000364.1:0-2824 GCA_031418175.1 Acidobacteriota bacterium
AAGCTGGCGGTAAGCGCGTGGCTAAGTTTTCTTTTCGAGCGACCCGCAGGTTCAGACAAAACCTGCGGGTCTTTTGCTTTTTGGGCCGACGGGCGGCTCCCGCGCTGGTAGCGCAACCTGGACAGGTTGCGCTACCCCTTGCCACGCGGTCTGGCTGCCCTGAACGAACATTGCCTGATGCCCCGGCTGCCCCTACAATCCGGCCTCGCCTCGACTTAACCGGCACAACCAAATGTGAAGATGGCGCAGAGAGGACAGATGGAAAATTCCCCCAAGGTTTTTATCAGCTACAGTCACGATTCAGACGAGCACCGTGCGCGCGTGCTCGCCCTTTCTGAACGGCTCAGAAAGGACGGCATCGAAACCCAGTTGGACAGATACCTGAACGGCGCGCCAGCAAAAGGCTGGGACCGTTGGATGCGCAAGCATTTGGCTGAGGCCGACTACGTCATCCTGGTCTGCACCGAAACTTATTTTCGCCGCTTTTGGGGAGAGGAAGAACCCGGCAAAGGCAAAGGAGTCGATTGGGAAGGCAAGCTTATCACGCAGGAACTTTACGATGCCCGCAATGCCACGCTGAAATTCGTCCCGGTCATCTTTGCCGAAGACCAGCAACGCTTCATCCCCGAACTGTTGCGTAGCAGCAAGACGCATTACACGCTGACCTCAGAGGCGAGCTATCAGGCGCTTTACGATTTCCTGCTCGGCCGAGCCGGTGTCGAACCGGGCGCGGTCGGGGAACTGAAACGAAAACCCCGCGCCACAGGCCAACCGCTCACCTTTGATGACAAGCCTTCTCCCTTGACCGAATTTCACCAGGCGCGCATCGCCGAATGGACGCAGAAGAGCGATCGCCTGGATGAGCGATTCGTCAATTTGACGCTGGTCTTGGGCCAGCGTGAAGAAGATGACCGGCGGGCGGAAGAGGCACGCTTTAACAGTCTGCGTGCGGTGCTGGACGAGCATCCCGAGCAGCGCGCCCATGTCTTGCTGGGTGCGCCGGGCAGCGGCAAATCCACCTTGTTGCGCCACCTGCAACTCGAACGCAGCGAAGAGCGGCTGCGCGATGGCCGGGATGAGATCAGCTTTTTCATCAAATTGAACGGCTACAAACGAAATATCAAAGGCGAACCGCTGACGCCGCTCGAATGGCTAAAGGAGCGCTGGCAAACGGTCTATCCGCAGCTTCCGCCGCTGGAAACGTGGCTGAACAAAGGGCGTGCGCTGCTCTTGCTGGACGGGCTCAACGAGATGCCGCGCCTGAGCGGCGACAATTATGACGAGTTGGTCGAGCGCTGGCGCGAGTTCGCGGAGGATGCGGCCAGCCTGGGTAATCAACTGGTTTTCACCTGCCGCCGGCAGGATTACAGCGCCGCGTTGGACGTGCCAAGGGTAGAAGTTTTGTCGCTGACGCCTGAACTGGTGCGAGAATTTCTTGTAGCCCGTCTGCCGCTCGCACACGCGTCGCGCGTCTGGGATCAGTTGAAGCTCTCCCAGCCCTTACTCGAACTTTATCAGCGGCCCTATTTTCTCAGCCTGCTTTGCGAACTGGTCGAACGGGCAGATGGCGACATCCCACGGGGTCGCGCCGGTTTGTTCACCGGCTTTGTGCGCAAGGCCCTGGCGGAAGAGAAGGAGAAAAGGAAGAGCAACGAGTTGCTCCAGCCCAGTCCCTGGTTGACCAAAAAGGATCACCTGCTGCTGACAGGAGGGCTGAAATATCTCGGGCCATTTGAGCTGCCCGAGCGCGGCGTGCTGATTCCCAAGTTGAGCGAGTTGGCCTTCAAGATGCAGGCGAAGGGCGCACAGGTGCGGTTTGACGAACGCGAGGCCCTCAAACTGCTCGCGGATGAACACGCCGAAACCATTCTCAAGGTCGGTCAGGCCTTGAACGTGCTGGACGAGGACAGCGCGGGGATCGCCTTCTTCCATCAATTGTTGCAGGAGTATTTCGCGGCCCGGCAGTTGGCCCGCGCGCCACTGCCCGAAATCGCCGCACTCACACGCGTCGAATGGGCGGCGGATCAAGTGCAGCCGTCGCTGGCCGAAGCGCGCGCCGCATTAACAGATGAATGGAGCGACTGGTTGCCGCCGTTGCCACAGACGGGTTGGGAGGAGACGGCGCTGGCCGCCGCGCCGATGGCTGATGATCCGCAGGCCTTTATCCGCGCACTCAAGCCGCACAATCTGCCGCTGGCCGCGCGTTGTGCCGCCGAGTCTGAAGTGCCGATCAGCGACGAATTGCGCGGCGAGTTGCAGACCGCGCTGCTTGAACGTATGCGGGATCAAAGCGCCGATCTGCGCGCGCGCATCGCGGCGGGCGAGGCCTTGGGCCTGCTCGGCGATCCGCGCTTTGAAGCGCACACTGGCTCCTATGGCGCTTACTTGTTGCCGGAGTTCATCAAAATTCCCGGCGGGATCTATCCGATAGGCGAGGATCGAGAAGAGGTTGAGGCGGAGAGCGAGGCTGAGTTGGAAGACGAGTTCAGCGAAGAGGCTGAGGTCGAAGCTGAGAGCGAGTTTGAGTTGGTAGACGAACTCAGCGATGGGGGCGAGCTTGAGGCTGACAGTGAACTCGGCGGCGAGGGTGATTTGGCTGAGCTTGATGAGGGTCTTGATAAGTTCGAATACTTTGGTGATGGGCCCGCGCACACGGTGGAACTCGCGGCCTTTGCGATTGGACAGTTTCCGGTGACCAATGCCGAATACGACTTGTTCATGAAGGCAGATGGTTACAAGCCCGACGAACAATGGTGGGACACGGCGGAGGCGCTCGAATGGCTGCGTCAAGCGGAAGACCGGCAGCCGGAATACTGGAATGATC
>JANOWX010000365.1:0-3375 GCA_031418175.1 Acidobacteriota bacterium
ACGGTATCCACGGGTAATCCGGGCGCGGAGAGTTCCGCCGAAGGCGCTGTCTCAATCAAATTCGTCACCAAGGGCGGCACCAATGAATACCACGGCGGCCTTTACGAATATCACCGCAGCCCCTCCTTGCAGGCGAACTATTGGTTCAATAACCGCGACCTGCGCGCCCCGACGGGCACCGATCCCGCTACGTTCAAAGCGCCGCGCGCGCGCAACCTGTTGAATCAATACGGCGGCAAATTCGGCGGGCCGATCAGCATCCCCAAACTGTTCAGCGGCAAGGATCGCGCGTTTTTCTTCGTGAACTACGAAGAGTACCGGCTGCCCGAACAGGCGCTGCGCGTGCGCAACATCATGCACCCGCGCACGCAACTTGGGTTCTTCCGCTGGGTGGCGACCAATGCGAGCGGGCAGCGGGAAATCCGCGAAGCCAATCTTTTACAGTTGGCGGGGCTGCGCGGACTGACCGCGACAACTGATCCGACGGTTGCCAAATTGCTGACGGAGATTCGCACCGCCGCCGGTTCGACGGGCAGCGTCGAGGTCATCAACGATGCGAATATCGTGGCTAACCCCAATATCGAACGATACTCTTTCACCAACGTCGGCGGCCAGGCCAGATACTTCCCGACGGTGCGCTTTGATTTCAATCTGACCAGCAAACACCGGCTCGAAAACATCTGGAATTATCAATTGTTCACCGGCAAGGTGGATTTCCTGAACGGCACTGATCCGGCTTTCCCGGGCTTCCCGAATCAGGGCTTCCAGGGTTCGAACCGCTTCACCGATAGCTTGGCGCTGCGTTCGACCTTAACCAACACGATCGTCAACGAAGCGCGCGCTGGCCTGCAGGGTGGCACCGTCCTCTTTTTCCCGAACGTCAATGCCGGGCAGTTTGCCAACCAGGGTGGCTACAATCTGGGGATTGGCGCGGCGGGCGTGACCTCGGCGACTGTTTCCACCGGTTCCAGCCGCCGCAACGGGCCGGTTTGGACCTTCAACGACAATCTGAGCTGGACCCGTGGTTCGCACAACCTGAGCTTCGGCTTTGCCTTTTCGCGGATCAATTTCTGGAACAGCGCCGACACCGTGGCGCGGAACGTCACCTTCGGCATTGACGGCACTGACCCGGCGGAAGCCGCGTTGTTTGGGAACACGGCTTTCCTCAGTGCCAGCTTACCCGGCGCCAACGCGACGGACATCGCCCGCGCCCGCAGCATCTATGCCACGTTGGTCGGTTCGGTGACCGCGCTCAGCGGGTTTGCCGCCTTGAGCGAGGATGGCAAGTACTCCTTCCAGGGGACACAAGTTCAACGTGGACGGCTGCAAGAGTACGGCTCTTTTGTCGCTGACACTTGGCGTGCGCGTCCCAATCTGACGCTCAATTACGGCGTCCGCTGGGAGATTCAAACACCCTTCGTGGCACGCAATGGCGTCTATGCCAACGCCCCGATTGAATCGTTGTACGGCAGGTCGGGGCTGGGCAATCTCTTCAAACCTGGCACGCTCACCGGCGACCAGGTGACCCCGGTAAAGTATTTCAAACAGGAAGTAGATAAGGCGCCATACAACACTTCCTACACCAATTTCGCCCCCAGCTTTGGCTTTGCCTGGACGCCGAATTTCAAAGAAGGTGTGTTGGGCAAAGTCTTCGGGACTGGCGGCCAGAGCGTTTTCCGGGGCGGTTACTCAATTGCCTATAACCGTGATGGCATCTTTGCCATCTATACGCCGTTTAACGGCAATCCGGGCCTGACGATTGACGCCAGCCGCAGTATGGCGCTGGGCAATTTGGTGGGCGGCAGCCTCGGTTCGTTGCCCTTGTTGCTGCGCGACGCCAATCGCTTGGCCGCGCCCGCCTTCACCACCACGGCGGATTACAACAACCTGGGTAGCATCGCCAACGCGGTGCGCACGTATGAACCGAACCTGAAGATTCCGTATGTCCAGTCCTGGAGCTTCGGCTGGCAGCGCGAAATCAACAAGGACACGGTCGTCGAAGCGCGTTACGTCGGCAATCGCGGTTCGCGTTTTCTGAGCACCTACAACCTAAACGAAACCAACATCGTCGAGAACGGCTATTTGAATGAGTTCAAGATCGCGCAGGCGAATCTGAACGCCAATCTGACGGCGGGCCGCGGCGCGACCTTTGCCTTCACTGGCGCGGCCGGCACCAATCCGTTGCCGATTCATCTAGCTTACTTCCAGGGGCTGGGCGGTGCCGCTGCCAATGTGGCGACGAACTACACTTCGGCTCAATTCAGTAATTTTGCCAATGCCAACACTCTGAGCGCGGCTAACGCAAACGTTTATGGTTTGGCGGGCGTGCTCGACGGTAACGCCACTTTCCGTACCAATGCAGGCCGGGCGGGGTTGCCCGTGAATTTCTTCCTGGTCAATCCTGATCGGCGCGGTGGCGCGACCATTCTGGGAAACGGCGGACGCACCTATTACGACTCCTTGCAGTTGGAATTCCGCCGCCGCCTGACCAAAGGTTTGCTGGTGCAGAGCAGCTACACGTTTGCCAAAGCGCAGGAACTGCTCCGCGTCAGCTTGCGCGCGCCCTGGGTGAAATCCGGCAACGGTCTGGGCATCACGCACGCGTTCAAGGCCAATTGGCTTTATGAACTGCCGATTGGGCGCGGTAAGAAACTGTTCGGGAACGTCGGCAACGGCCTGGATCGCCTGGTGGGCGGCTGGGAGTTCAATGGTGTAGCCCGCCTGCAAACCGGCTCGCCCAACGCGATTGACGGGGTGCAACTGGTCGGCACAACGCGCGAAGAGTTGCAGAAGAACATGAAGGTGCGCTTTGACGATGCGGGCGGTATCGTTTTCTTCCTGCCGCAAGACTTTATCACCAACACGATCAAGGCCAACAACGTGGATGTCACCCAAAACCTGAACGCGACGAACAAAGGCTACAGCACGCGCGGCGCGCCGACGGGCGCCTATTTTGCTCCGGCCAACAGCGGCGGCTGTGTTCAGGTTTTCGGCGGCCAATGCGCGCCGCCACGCATCATTCTGTTTGGCCCGGCCTTTGCCCGTTACGACCTGAGTATCGTCAAGCGGACGAAGATCACTGAGAAAGTGAATTTCGAGTTGCGTGGCGAATTCCTGAATGCGTTCAACCACATCAACTTTATGGTTGGTGCTGCTGCCAATGACTTTACCGGCATCGGTGGTTTTGCGGGTGATGCGTTCGGGCGTATCACGACGGCCTATCAAGACCTCTCGACGACGAATGACCCCGGCGGACGCATGGTGCAGATCGTCGCCCGCATCAACTTCTAAAGCTTCCGGTTCACCCGACCGTGAAGACCACCCCGGGGAGTCGCGCCACACGGCGCGTGGCTCCCCGTTTTGTTTATCAATCAG
>JANOWX010000366.1:0-1893 GCA_031418175.1 Acidobacteriota bacterium
ACGGCCACATTGCTGTGACCGTTTTTGCTTTGTACTAAAGTCGGGGCGATAGGATTTGAACCTACGACCTCTCGGTCCCGAACCGAGCGCTCTACCAGGCTGAGCCACGCCCCGAATGTTTGTTTCTCAAAGACTGCTTGAAAACGAGGCGCATCTTAGCGGCTGGGTATAGGGTTGTCAACCAAGGCATTTTAGCGCGCCTGTGCCATTGGCCCGGCGTGACTTTTCGGGTTGCCAGAACCGCCGCGCCGCACCAAAACGATCTCGGCCATGATCGCCAGTGCGATCTCTTCGGGCGTCAGCGCACCGATGTCGAGGCCGATGGGCGCGTGCACACGGCGCAACAATTCGGGCGCGCTGCCTGCGCGTTTCAGCCGTTCGCGGATGGTCGTCGTGCGGCGGCGGCTGCCGATCATGCCGATGTAGCGGGCCGGTTTATCAAGCACTTCTGCCAGACAGATTTCATCGTGGCGATGGCCGCGCGTGACGATCACGATGTGCGTGGCGGGCGTGATGTTGATCGAACGCAAGGCTTCGACAAAATCCTGTGCGCGCAATTGCACGGCGGGGTCGGGGAATTTGTCGCGCGCGGCAAACTCGGCGCGGTCGTCAATCACGGTGACATTGAAATCGAGCAAGCGCCCGGCTTTGGCCACGGCTTGCCCGACGTGACCGCCGCCGCAGATAAGCAATTCCAGCGGGGGCCGCGCCAGCTCAAACAGCAGGCGAACTTCGCCGGTGCGTTGGCGGATGGCGTTTAGATCGAATTCTGGCGACGGCAATTCTTCAAGCCGTTTGACGACGATCTCGGTGCGTTCATCGCTCAGCAAGGCCAACGCCTGGCGTGCCGCGAGTTCATTCAATTCCGCAGCGCCCAGCGTGCCGCCCAGCAGCGCACCGTTTTCATCAATTGCCAGATGCGGCGTTTGCGCCGTTGCGCCTTTCGTCAACAATGAAACCAGCGCCAGCGAACGCCCGGCGCCACGAGCTTCGCGCAATAACGCGGCGATCTTTTCCGCCGTCAGCGTTGTGGCCAGGAGGGGTTGAAAGGTTTGCGGCCAGACTTCGATAAACACTTCCATCTCGCCGCCGCAGACCATGCCTTCTTCGTCGGGCGGCACGTCCGGGTTGTCGCGCAACGTGAACAGGCAAAGCCGCGCGGCCTCTTCCTGCAAGGCTTCGCGCGCTTCGGCCCAGACATCGGCTTCGACGCAGCCGCCGCCGACGGTGCCGAGCATGCGCCCGTCTTCATAAACCAGCAGCTTGGCGCCGGTGCGTTGCGGGGTTGAGCCGGAAGTCGTCACGATTGCGGCCACGGCCAGTTTCCTGGCTGTGGCATTAGCTTTGGCGACTTCTTCGTAAACTTCGTTGAGCGTGAGCAATCCCATCTCTGTTTCTCAGTTGGAGCGCCGCTGTACGGCAAACTGTTAGTTTGCCGCGGGCTTGGTTGGCAAAGCTTTGACGGGAGCAGAAGCCGTCCTCGCTTGAGACCACGGCAAACTAACAGTTTGCCGTACATTTTCAAGCTTGCCTGAGCGTGTAAAGCACGACTTCGGGCGGACAGGCGAGGCGCACCGGCAGACCGACCATGCCCAGGCCGCGCGTCGTGTAAATCTGAATTTGCCGGTGGCGATTCAACCCGCGGGCGTAGCGTTGGCCATAGCGCGAATCAATATGCGGCGCGCCCACGAGCGGCAAGCGAATCTGTCCGCCATGCGTATGGCCGCACATCATCAAGTCTACGTGCAGTTCCTTTTCGATAAAACGCCCAATGAAATCGGGGTTGTGCGCCAACAGCAAGCGCGGTTCATCCGGCGGCACATCGCGCAACAAACGCACTTCGTTGGTGTCGCCATAATAAAGATCATCCACGCCAAAAAGCGAGAGCCGGTC